>VBJK01000186.1 GCA_005879655.1 Chloroflexota bacterium
GTGGCCGTGTTTCAGGATCACATATACCTTAACGTGCTCACCTTTGATCGCATCTGGCAAACCAATGGCCGCAGCTTCTGCGACTGCGGGATGGCTTACCAGGCTAGATTCGATCTCCATTGAACCCAGACGATGGCCGCTGACTTTGATGACATCGTCAACACGCCCTTGTACACGCAGATAACCTTCCTTGTCGATAGTGGCGGCGTCACCTGCGAAATAGACATCAGGGATTGTATCCCAGTAGGTCTGATAGCGAGCGGGATCGCGATAGATCGTACGCATCTGGCTCGGCCAGGGATGACGAACGACTAGGAAGCCACCTTTGCCCGGACCAACAGATTGGCCGTTCTTATCAACGACATCGGCATCAATGGTTGGCAATGGACGTGTGGCACTGCCCGGTTTCAGAGGATAAATGATCGTTGGGCTAATCAGAATTGCACCAGTCTCCGTCTGCCACCAGGTATCCATAATTGGCAATTCGTCACGACCAATATTACGGCGATACCACATCCAAGCCTCTGGATTAATAGGCTCACCGACTGAACCGAGGAGGCGCAGATGAGAAAGATCATGCTTGGCGGGCCATTCCTCACCATGGCGCATCAAACCACGGATAGCGGTCGGAGAAGTGTAAATGGTAGTCACCTTCAATTTCTCGGCGATACTCCAATAGCGGTCGGGATTTGGATAGGTGGGGATGCCTTCAAAGAGGACGCTGGTGGCTCCGTTCATGAGTGGACCGTAGACGATGTAGCTATGTCCCGTGACCCAACCGACATCGGCGGTACACCAATAGATATCGCTCTCTTTAATATCGAAAACGAATTTTGTCGTTGCATAAACACCGACTGCATAGCCACCCTGAACGTGTACTACTCCCTTGGGCTTGCCCGTGCTACCACTCGTGTAAAGAATGTAGAGGAGATCTTCACTATCCATCGGCTCGCATGGAATCACGGTATCTTCTGGTATATCAGCAGTTAAGTCATGCCAGTAGATATCGCGGCCCTGTTGCATTGACACATCAAGCCCCTGACGGCGCAGCACGACGACTTTTTCAATCGTTGGCGTTTCCGTGACTGCTTCATCGGCGAGTTTTTTGAGTTGAATTAACTTGCCACCCCGATGATTGCCATCGGCTGTAATAAGCACTTTCGCTTCGGCATCATTGATACGGTCACGGAGAGAATTAGGAGCGAACCCGCCGAAGACAACAGTATGAACTGCTCCCAGTCTGGCAACTGCGAGCAAGGCCACTACCTGTTCGAGTACGGCTGGCATATAGATAGCGACACGATCACCTTTCTTGACGCCAAGGTTTTGCAGCCCTTTCGCAAACTGATTGGTCATCTTATACAACTGCTCATAGGTCACCGTGCGTGTCTCACCACTGTCCCCCTCCCAATGGAAGGCTACTTTGTTACGCACAGGCGTATTCATATGGCGATCGAGGCAGTTATAGACAATATTGAACTTTCCGCCAACAAACCATTTGAAGAAAGGCTTCTCTGTCCATTCAAAAGTGGTTTTCCACGGCTCAAACCAGGAGAGTTCTTTTGCCATATCATCCCAGAACTCGAAGCGATTGGACAACGACCACTTGTGGAAAGACTCGTAGTCGTCAAAGCCTTTAGACTTCATGTACGCCGTAATATTGGCATTGGCTACCATCTCGTTTGTTGGGGGAAAAATACGCTCTTCTGACAAGATAGTATCAGTGTTTTCAAATAGATTGCTACTCATACCGTTGTTTACTCCTAAATGCAAAAAGATTGGCTAAAGCGCCTTATACCAATCATAACGTTATTGTGGGCTGGAATTATGTTGTGAAACAATTCTGTTATGAAATAATTATACCTCACGAGGCAACTATACCTCAAGAGGTAACTATCGCGTCCCATTCTGGAATACCGGTGTATCTTGTTGTGTTATTCTACATTTTCATATGGCTTTTAAGTTCCCCTGGTTAGTTTTTCTGTGCTTGACTTTATCTTGAGCTTTGGCGTAGGATGGATATGGGCAGTGGATCTCGCTGTACATTTTTGGGGGAGTATGCAGACTCATGCAAGAGCCAGTGCGTTGGTTGCAATTGACTTATAAGGTGCCAAGTGAACCGTCACAGAAGCGTGTCTGGGTATGGCGCAAGCTCCAAAATCTTGGTGCCTATGCGTTGCAAAATTCTGTCTATCTCTTACCATCTTCGGAGGAGGTTGAAAAGCACTTTCGTCAGCTTGCTCATGACATTCATGAGATGGGTGGTGAGGCCAGCGTCTTTGCTGTTGTAGCTCTGGATATACATGATGAGCAACGTATTTTGCATGCACTTCTAGGTGCACGCAATAATGAGTATTGCAAGGTATGTCTTGTCTGTAGTCGTTTTCTCATGAAGGCTGCTAAACTGGTTGAGACTCAGATATGGAATGAACAGGTGCACGCCGAATTTGCTGAGGTAATGGAAAAAGTTCATGTCTTGTTTCGCACGGCCAAACGCCATGATATGCTCGGAAACATGACTGCGACTTCTCGCGCCGAGGCTGCTGAAGCAATTGCAGTCTGTGAGCAGATGTTTCGCATCTTGCTTGATACTGAATTTGGTAAAGCCCGCCACTTGCTAGAGGTGCATCAAGAACTGCTTCTACCAGCTATAAATGCGGGTACTCTATCGAAAGAACCACCTCAGACGTCTCCTGGTGGGGAGGCAACCCCATCTGGCTCAATCTCCAAAAAGCGTACACCAGAAGCAGGTGCAGAGGGCATGGTGGAACCTCCGATTTAAAGAACGTCACCTCGTTATTTTTGGCATCCTCTTGCTTAGGCACATGGTGGGTCATATGCAACAGAACGATGCTCTGTCTCGTATATGGTGGAAGAAGAAGATATCAATGCAGGTAGGTTATTCTCCTAGTGTGTAGCTTTATGAAGGGGGCAGTACCAGTGGATACAATGCAGCAAAGACAAAAACGTTCTATAAGTGGAGCCAAAGCTATTGCT
>VBJK01000187.1 GCA_005879655.1 Chloroflexota bacterium
CTCTTGTCTCTGACATACTAGACAGTCGAGACTGGCACACGAATAAAAACACAACAATAGTAAAACTAGTCTGGACGCTGGACTAGTGGTGTCCGCCATTAGTTCAGCCATTCCCTATTCAGACGATCTACAAAGATACTAGACACCTTAATTGCTTTCTCCCGCACCAGAGGACCCAATTAAACCACCAGTCAAGCCAAGGATACTAGTCAATGGCTTGCCATTTACCCGAAAGAACCGGAGCAAGAGACCAAACATAGCACCTCCATAAAGAAGAGCTTGACACACCAGCCTCAAATCTGACTTACTAGTCAATCGAGACTGGTACACGAACGAAAACAGAACGGAACTAGTCGGAACGCTGGACTAGTGAGAACGCACTAGATCCAGCACTCTCCCCTAAACCACCTACAGAAACACCAACCCCTCACTTATGCTAACCAACCTCACAACCTCTAACGACTAATCTAAGTATAAGTCTACAAGTCTAAAAAGTCAAGTATACTAGGCCCTAATCTTAGTCCCTAATCACGTCTAAAATAAATCTAAGACTTAGTATTCACAAATCCAAGTCTACAAGGTACAATAGAAACATAGAACAAACGCGAAAGGAGGAGATCATGAGCACCGAATACTACACAGCCGAGGAAGCTATGAAAGTACTCAAAAAGCCAAGATCAACATTCTTTAAGGATGTAGAAAAAGGATTAATACCGTCAGAATTAGAAGAAGGAAGAAAGAGGGGAAGACACTATCCTAAACAAGCTATAGATGCACTTGCACGCAGAGCAAACCAAACAAGATCAAAAGAGAAAGGGCCATCACACTTTATGTTTGCACCATCAACCACAGCAGATTCATGGACAGAAGTTCAAATTGGACTAGAACTCTATGGAGAAGACGATATAGTACCATTTGAAACCCTACTAGACTGGAAAGATGTCAACGATGAGATGTACATGAGCGTCAAAGACAAAGGCCAACTTATAGGCTACTCTAGCCTCATGCCAATACAAGAAGATGTTATCATCTCACTAATACATGACAAAATACAAGAAAGAGACATTCCCGCTAAAGCTATCAGACAATGGACAGAACCCAATCTATCCATCTACATAGCAACTCTTACAGTAAAACCAAGTAAAAAAGAACTTAAGTCCACTATAGATGGAGCTAGAGGAAGCTTCTTACTCAAACAAACAATAAAGTGGGCTTTGTCACTAAACAGACAACACAGTATTAAAAATTGGTATGGAATAGGAGCAACAAAAGAAGGTCAACATCTCTTTGAAGCTCTAGGCTTCAAAGAAATAGTATCTCTGTATGGAGGAGAAAGGAAAGGTTACTATATTGATAGTCTCAAAGAACCAGTAAAAGTTATAAACAATATACTGGAAAGCATGAGAATAAAATAGAAAGTAAAACAGTATAAATCACGATAAAAGCACTTAGATAGCATTTCACTCTAGGTGCTTTTACTCATCTGGATCAGGAACACTTTCAATCAGCATAGAAGCATCAACACCCAAAGTCTTAGCAAACTTATCTAACGTCTCCGTCGTCACCACCCTCAGCGGATCACGAAATATCCTCTGCACTGTCCGCAGATCAACACCAGACTTTAAAGATAACTTTCGCTGACTAAATCCCTTGGCTTCAGCAACCTCCCTTATCTTCAGTCTAACCATTTTACCCCCAGCTCTCGATCTTTCGGTCATTGTAATGCAAACCATCGGCTTGACAAGAGATGGGCAGTAATTATATGGTTTATATACCGTACGGTTTATAAACCATAGACCCAAAGGAACAATATCAGCTGAAAGACAAAAGACAACATGAGCAGTTTCCACAAACTAACAGAAGAAGATTTCTCCGAGCAGATGCAAGAACTAGCCGAAAAAATACGCCAATTCAATCAAGTAACACAAAAGATCATGAACCTTAATCAAGGTGAAGAAGAAATAAGAGAAGCAGAAGAATCATTCAGATCACTTTTCTTTTGGCTTTCTAATCGTGGAATAATGCTCATCTATAACCGAGAAAAACGCACATGGGAACTACCAGAACAAGTTAAGAAGTAGAAACAACACAGAGAGCAAACAAAACTCTCTCAACTCCCAGAATAAACCAACTAAAAACTAGAACTTATGTTTGTTGACTTTATACACTTGCATCAGTCACAATAGAATTACCCTCCTACTTATCCTGTAAATCGATCCATTTGTACCGTTTCGCTCACCAATGAGGGACACCACATGAAACATTTACCTTCCTTTTTCCTTCTGCTTATTTCACTTCTTCTCGTAGGTAGTCTTGCGGCCTGTGACACACTATTTCAGAATAATCCTCATGGATCATCTTATATTGATCAACTCACTCCATTGACAACTGCACCAGCTGTACCTACAGCGAAAGCAAGTCCGATTCCTTCACTTTCTCCATTCGGATTTGGCGCAAGTCTGCAAGCCATCGCTATACAATATGGGCCTCCCACAAAGTACAGCGCTCCTCCTCTCTATGCTTTTCAAGACGGGAGCAATCCATGGCCCCAAGGCTCTTTGATCATTGTAACCATGAAGGAAGACCGAGCAGTAGAATTTTCCTATATTCCAGGTAAGGACCACCCTATGACCTACCAAGAAGCACAAGACTTTGTGATAAAATTGCTTCCTAGTGATATACAGGGACCAAAGACAGTCCAACAAGAAGACGACCATAATGGAAAGTGCCTTGCAAGAATTTATCATAGCGATATACTAAAGAAGACTTTTCCACCGAATGACTTTTTGTCCCCTGATGGAAAAGACAGCGACCCAGGAAGCGTAACTGTTAACTTCTTCCCCTACAGCACCAGTGCTACCAACAATGGAGTATATAATAATACAGGCAATTTTGGATATAATAGTGACATTGTTCCAAACAGAATAAATAGTATACTTGTCAATTTAGGCAGTAGCTTATAATGCTAGAAAGCATATAAAGATGCAAGAACCTTACCATAACACACACAACCACCAACTATAGCATACCTTAATTCCTCCAAATCTCTTCAAGTCCTAAGAAGAATTGCATCCCCTTAACTCCCACAAAGCTCTTCCAAATTCAAAAATGTAAATCAGCCACAGAAGCCAGTTCAGTTACAGCAAGCAAGCGTAGGAGCTAAACAGTAAGGATATGTTAAGGCTCAATTAAACTCCCCTCTCAATACACTTCTGCCGTTAATGGAAGTTAACACAATCAGTGAGTGCTTGCTCAACGCCTCACAAAGTAGTTGCGTTAGCTGGCTGACGTATCGAAAGGCAAAGAGCAGTATATAATACGAGCATTCTGGATTGTCGGCTATACTCAGCGGAAGGATAGAGCATCTTATGACGAGAGAGACCGAACCTAGCACCAGCACCGCAAGCACAAAAAAAGCTTATCGTAACTGCGTCGGACTCGTTGCCGACGCCCCAAATTTCCCGACCGCATGGAATCAAGTTGTTGAGAAGGTCAAGGTAGCAGATGAACTGGGCTTTGACTCAATCTGGCTAGGCGAGACCTGGGGATACGAACTCTTCACCTCAATGGCTGATCTTGTGCGTGTCACCAAGCGCATAAAAATTGGGGCAGGCATCGCCAATATTTACTCACGCACGCCAGCATTGCTGGCAAGCA
>VBJK01000188.1 GCA_005879655.1 Chloroflexota bacterium
GCTGAAACACTCCTGAATATCATCCAGGAAAGAGGCAAACGCGGACTCCCATTAGAGAACATCTATCGACTCTTGTACAATCCAACACTCTACCTACGTGCCTATGCCCGTCTGTATGCCAACGACGGAGCCATGACACCAGGGAGTAATGGAGAAACCGTAGACGGAATGAAACTGGAGAAAATCAAGCAACTCATTGACGATCTCCGTCACGAGCGCTACCGATGGACTCCGGTACGGCGTGTCTATATCCCAAAACGAAATGGCCGTAAGCGCCCTTTAGGGATTCCGATATGGGTTTCATACTGCCTCTCCTTCCAGGGCGTGTTCGGGATTCGAGATGGTGTTTGGTCAGTCATTGCAACCGACCATCTTTGTATCACTCTACCACATGCTGTTTCTTTTGACCAGTACGACCCCTTTCACTTCCATTTGTGAAGCTCGTAAGGCTGTCCCCCATTACAGTGACTCCTCGTTCTCCAGACAGAAAAACACGCACGATCAGCAGAACGTGGCTTGTGGTCAAACGTCTCTCATGCCAGGCCGATACATCTGGAAGAGAGGGGATGCAGAGGAATATGGCTCGTGCTTTCTCTGACCGGCATCACATGAATTCACGAGGAATATCTGTGCTTTTCTAGGAATATTCCCTCGATTTCCTTATGAGTCATCCTGATATGATGAGCATGGCTTGAATACCATCAGTTATGTTCAGTAATTCCTCAGGAATATTTGTGCTTTCATACGATTTTTCCTTTTATTTCCCCCTGAATCCCAAGGATACTTGCTGTGTGATACTAATTCCTTGGGAATACTTGATCTTTTTCAAGATTTCTCTTAGGATATCCCTGATATTCTTCAAGATTTGCTCTGAAATAAGGAGAGGAAAAGGAACCAGATGAAAACATATACGTTCAATGAGTGCTACGAACTGCTCCATGTTGACCCCAAAACGTTCCGTGGATGGTTAAAGGAGGCCAATATTGACCCAAATCATCAGGTGAGCCGTGCAGATCGCCGTATCCGTTTCCTCACTCAAGAGCAGATTGATCAGCTCGCGGTCGATCACGGTCGTCTCTTGCGTGCGCCATCATCAAATGCAGACGAAGTCGTTTCACCGGGAGCTTTCAAATTGTTGCTGGACAGAGTCCAACGGACAGAGGAAGAGATTGCACGACAAGAACAGCAGATCGAAGAGGCAATAGAGCACACAGAGGATGTGGTTACCAGCGTTCAGGAAAGACTTCAAGAGTATCGGAGCACGCTCGACAAACGAATAACAGAACTAGTGCTTGGGTATACCAAAGAGTTCCATGAGCTGGGTACCCGACTCCAAGCTACTCAACACCAAGTGGACCAGATAGCAGAGACGTTTACTGCTCAAATCGGTCAGATGAGCGCTGATCTGCTTGACTCACGGGGTCAGATGAAGCAGTGGCAACAACAACAGGAAGCACACAATACAGACCAGACTACTCTCCTTGGTACGCTTGAGGGATCTTTGGCTGGCATTCAAGCGCGACAGAGTGACCTGCAGCAACAACTGAGTACGAAGGTGTTAGACCAAGCGCAAGATATTGCGAGCCTCCAGAGCCAGTTGAGGAAGGTCGGTGAAGCATTCGCCTCGAAGATTACTGCCTTAGAAGCTGACGTATCAACTGGAATGGCGACGATGGTCGAAGTAAAGAGCCACTCGGACAGACAGGAGCATCGTCTTACAGAACTCTTCCGTCTGCTTCAGGAAGAGATAACCACCCGTCAAGCGCTCACAGACGCACGAGACGAGAATGAGATCTCCAAGGCCGTTGAGAAAAGGCTCATACCTTCTGACGAGCTTCACAAGCCCGGTGGAAGAACCTGAATGAGATGGCCAAAAACAAGAGCCTCTCCTTGAAGACGCGTATTGGGGGGAGATGGTGGGTCGCAATGACCGACCCACCAACGCTGTGTCACTCTCCCACACGCTGTCTCTGTTCACGAGTCTGGCGACGTTTCCAGTGGCGCTTCGTCGGCTTCCGGAGTTCTGCGATGATTTCTGGAGTGAGGGTAATCCAGCGTGGGCCACGAGGGCAGGCCCGGACACACTCCAGGAGTCCAGCATTACACCAATCAGCAATGGTCGAGACGTTGACATTCAACAACTCTGCAGCAGCTAAGGCAGAGTAACGTCCATCGCCACGCTGTCCAGAAGCCGCAACATACGGACGTTCTGGGCAGTCTAGAGGGATCTGGTACGCATAACGAATCCACTCCACCTTACTTGCCGTCAATGCTCCTCCCATCCCAGATCTCTCCCCTTCGGTGTTGAGCAGTGCTGCAATCTGGGTATCTGTATGAGTTGGAGCCAGTTCGCGAATACGAGTGACGACTTGTTGACTCGTTTGGCGAACTTCCCACGACTTTCTGAGCCGAGGGATCGCGAGACTCGTGCGAGCTTCCGTTTGCCAGCGAATGTCGATACCAATGACGTTGCCGCGCTTAGAGAGCGTCACATCTTTGATCAGCCAGCGTAGGAGCTGCTTGCGCTGGGTGCATGTTGTCGTTTCTGCGTTCCAGAGAGCGGGCAGGTCTTGCGCGAGCATACGGATCTGCTCACGTTGCTCAGCTGAGAGCAAGAGTGCTGCTGGCTTGGGCGCTGCTTGGTATTCTCGTTCTAGGCGATCTACCTCCTGCAGTTTCTCATTCCACTCTCGTTCCAAGCTTCGTGCAACCAGACGATTGTCTGGGTCCACAGCACGGTAACGACGACGAGCCAAGTCCGCCTCATACTGTGCTCCTTCGATCTGTCGTCGCGCCTGCCGATCAATCTGTTTGGCACGCGCCTCCAGATGGGCAAGCGCCGAGAGAGCAACTTCCAAGTGAGCCGGTTCTATGGCTTGCAGAAAACACTCTGCTACAGCTTGATCAATGCGATCCCCTCGCATGGTTTGACAGGTTTTGACACCCAGTTGCGTATGCGCTTGATTGCATTCGTAGACCAGCAAGGAGCCAGCGACGAGCCTTCGCGCACCGCTCCCCGGTGACCATCATCCGGACGGTTCTGGTTGTCAGAGAGGATCTGCTGGTTGCGAAGAAACTGCTCCCAGGTGATGTAGCCTGGATGGGCGTCCCGCAAGACGATGGGCCAGTCTTCTTGCTTCACCCGCCGCGTTCGCCCTTTGATGCGCGGCTCCTCACCAGGAAGCGCATGCCGGCGCGTCTGGGTTCGCCCGTAGACATAGGCTCCTGCATACAGCGGACTGTGCAAAACATCGAGCACTCGACCATGGCAGAGGCGAACCCACTCCAACTCACCTGCGCGTGCTCCGCCCCAATGCCGTGTGGGGAAGCGCAACTCATGCTTGGCGAAGTGACTCACCACGGCCAGTGCCGAGTTGTGTTGCTCGAAGAGGGTAAAAACCAAGCGAATGGCTTCCTGGACGGCCTCATCGGGATCGAGCACAATCTTGCTTACCGGGTCATAAACCAATCCGCTCGGCAGGCGGAAGCGCAGCTTGCCCTGTTCAGCTTTGGTTAGTTTGCCACCTTGCAGTCGCTGATAGAGCCAGTGGAGTTCCGCTTCGCTCATCGTCCCTTTGAAGCCCAACAGGAGACGATCATTGTACGATCCCGGATCGTAGACGCCCTCCTCGTCAATGACCAGTGTATCGGTGAGGGCACAGATTTCCAGCAGGCGATACCAATCACTACACGAGCGGGCCAAACGCGAGACTTCCAGGCTCAGGACTGCTCCCACATGACCCAACCCCACTTCGGCAACGAGCAATTGAAAACCATCACGCCCGATGGAAGATGCGCCGGACTGGCCTTGATCTTGGTCAATAACTTGAATACCTGCCTGTTCCCACCCCAGATCATGTGCACGTTTGACTAGATCATACTGACGTGCAGTGCTGCCGATATTTTCGCGGACTTGCAGCAAGGTCGATTGGCGCACATAGATCACTGCTTGACGGGCTAAATGATCAGGACGGATTTTGACGGTTTGCTGCCGGATTGACATGGCGAGCCTCCTTCCTTTGGGACTGGTTCTCACAACGCGCTACTACCGCATTCAAGGCTAACTGAGCTAAAAGACCGATGACGCAGGTTTGCAGGTCAGAAGAGAGATGAGCCCAGATGTGGGTCAAAGTGCTCTGCTCCTGATTGGAAGAGGAGAGTGGGTCCATGCGGCAACCTCCTTGGTGCAGCAAAATGGAATGATATGCTAATGTCTGCATCATATCTCATGGTCTCCTCTCTTTGATTGGCTCGCCTGCTGCTGCATGACCCATTGCGCGATCTGCCACAATCCCTCAATTGAGAGCAAGGGGGGATCAGAGGTGGACTGATCTGGATCAGCGGGTCCGGCGTAATCTGTCAAGCTGGCTGCGATGGCTCCGTGGTAACCATCAGGCATGCGAATGATGAGGTCGGGATCTGGCCCACGTCGAATGCGTATGAGCTGTACGCGCTGGCCGTACAAAGGATGGTGCGGATGGGTTATCGTTACCCATTCCTCAGATGGCTTGTTAAAGGGGGTAGTGTACTGTGAATATGCCATCTACACGTGACAAAATCGTGCAGGAGGTTGTTCGTTTGATCCTCGAAGCCATCTACGATAGCCCACACGGCCCCTACTTCCATGCTGCTAGTCACGGATTCCGACCTAACCGGAGTTGTCATACAGCTCTACGGGAAATACGCGGAAAATGGCCCGCAACCAATTGGTTTTTAGAAG
>VBJK01000189.1 GCA_005879655.1 Chloroflexota bacterium
GCAACGTTGCAATGCGGCGGTCCTCTGGCATCCGGCTGATCGTCTGGACACGAGCAGAGAGCACATAGCGAGCTAGCGCATTTATGCGGGAAGCCGGGACAAAAGAAAGATCAACGTTACGCACACCTAGCAGACGCACAGCGTCAATGCGACGCAATGCACTTATTAATGCAGGCGCTGTGATGCGTGTGGGTGCACGACGAAGCCGATCTAGCGGGGTTTGTCGCTCCCCTTGTGGGACAACAAGCAACGTTTCGAGAAGGTACCGCTGCTCGGCGGTCGGAATATCTGCAAGAACACGCCAGAGTCGCTCTTGCGCGTGGTCGCGAACACGAGCTACCAGACGTTCCAAGACGCTAACACCTGGCAACAAGATTTTGTGTTCGACAAGGCGAGCAGTGGTCAAATCGAAGAGCACAATGGGACGTTCTGCACCCAACCAAGCACGCGTATAGAGCCAGCGGGTAAGCCGAAACAAGTCAGGTTGCGTCTGAAAATATCTATAGCCATATGCTTCTTTAATCTCATTTGCATGTTCCCAGTGTTGTCTCCCATCACGATACGGTTCCAGGTTGATAGTCTCTGCAAGTTCAAGTTGTGTTACCAAAAAGCGGACCACCCCAGCAGGTACGTCTATGGGGTTGGTTAAAAAAGTGCCAAGGAAACGGACAGTCCCAAGCTGGAGAGCATATCCAAGCTTGTTATAGGCTCCACGGCATGCAGCGATGCGTTCCCGGTCAGCATCATCAAGGTGAAAGTAGCGGGTTAACTGTGCGGGAGAGGGTTCGCTTGTGTAGCACCCGTAGCGTTGTTCTTGTTCCTCAGTGAGAAAATCAACTGGCATGATCTATTCCTCATCTTTCCATCTAACAACCACAGTTGGTCTGTTTACGTAACGAGTCAAAATGACACAGAGAACTAGTTCTGGACTTTTGGGTAGAAAATCGCCGTTTTACCCTTCCCTTTAGCTCAGAATCCTGCTAGAATGATTATTATCTCAGGATTATTTGAGCAGTGGCGTGATCTCAAGCACGATGAGGGGCCATGACAAAAGATCGATTTTCATCATTATCACAGGAATAGAGACACATCTATGGGAGAAGGTGCAATGAGAGAGCAGTCGTTGGATAAACTCGTGGCTACGTTCCTTACTAATATGGCCCATGCTAATCGCTCTCTTCACACCCAGCGTGCCTACTCGGCTGATCTGGCTCAATTGTGTGCCTACCATCAGGGAGCAGTGCAGACAATAACAGCGGGAGTGCTGCGTAACTTCTTTGAGATGCATCTGCATTTGAGTCCTGCGACGAGAGCACGCAAACAGGCTGCTGTGGCCTGCTTCCTCACTTGGGCTTATCAGCACGATCTGCTTGATGACAATCCTATGCTCAAAATTGAGCGGGTGAAACTCGATCCGCCACAGCCACGTGGCATAGACCGTAGCCAGATTGAACGCATCCTCAAAGCCATTCCCTCCAAGTGCCAGCGTGACCAACTCTTCTTTCGTCTTCTCTTGGAAACTGGCTTACGGATCAGTGAGGGACTCTCTGTATATGTGGAGGATCTCGATCTCTCGCTTGACAATGAGCATCTAACAATTGTAGGGAAACGTGGCAAGAGACGAACAATCCTCCTTGACGATCCACACTTAGTGCAACAGCTCCGGGCTTATCTGAAGCGGACAGGCTACAAACATGGGCTTTTGTTCCGAGCGGAAAAGAACGGGCGAGCAGGACCACTGCGCTACCAGTCGATGCAGGAACGCTGGGACCATTACTGCTCGCAGGCGGGTGTCTCCTGCACGCTTCACCAGCTTCGGCATTCGCATGCGACTGAACTCGTCAACGGTGGGGTGAGTTTGCCAACCATCCGCAAACGGTTGGGGCACAAGAATCTTCAAACAACATTGCGTTATGCAGGAGGCTCAACTCCAAGTCACAATCGACAATAAAGATCTTCTGCCCCAAGAGACTGTTTGCATGAAACTCACTGCTGCCTATAAAACTGATGTTGGGCAACAACGAAAAAAAAACGAAGACTCAGTCCATCAGTTTATTACAGATGAAGGAGATCGGGGCCTTTTTATCGTTGCCGACGGAATGGGTGCACATAAAGCAGGAGAAGTAGCCAGCAAGCTGGCAGTAGAAACTATCCGCGAAGCTATAGATCATCTCCTCCAACCTCTTCCCAATGAGGAAACGAGATCACAAAAGACTATTGCATTGCCGGAAACCTCCCTCTCAAAGGCCATTGAAAATCAACTTGCAGCCGCTATCAACCAAGCGAACAAAGTCATCGTAGACTACGGCGAACAGAACACCGACGCTGAAGGATTGGGTTGCACCGTTGTCGCAGCTCTCATTCACAACGATCAGGCCTACATTGGCAATGTAGGCGACAGCCGTATGTATCTTTTGCGGGATGGCATCCTTACTCAGATCACCGAAGACCATTCGCTAGTTGCAAAATTGGTAAAGTCAAAGCAGATTAAACCAGATGATGTGTATACCCATCCAGGCCGCTTCCGGATCTACCGATCGGTTGGAGGCACACATGAACCAGTTGAAATCGATATCTATCACCAGACGTTACGCTCTGGTGATACTCTCCTCCTTTGCTCCGATGGTCTCTGGGAGATGGTGCGTGATAGAGATTTGCTCAAGGAACTCAGGAAGAAGATCAGCCCGAAGACGATCTGTGATAGATTAATTGACCTTGCCAATGCCAATGGTGGAGCAGATGACATATCTGCCATAGTGATACGCGTCAATGCTCTCAACGCACCTTTACTTTCGGAGAAATCATAGGAAGGGATGACAGACACCCAGATTAGATCTTCCGTTTCGTAAAGGCTTCGACTAGAAGGGTATAAACACGGGCCTTTCTTGCATTTATTACTTATTTTCCCTAAATGCAGTTTCTGTTCCATTGCTACTCGACCCCGGATTTCTAACCGTTGAGCGAGAAGAGCAACTTGGACTACCAAGTACCTCGAAATGAGGAAAAAGATGCAGCGCCATATTATGAAAGAAACCTCGCCTCTTTTACGGATCTTCCACACTTTTGATGAATCATTGATGAGCTTATTTTTGCTTTCAGAGAGGGACATGGGGTATACTGAGCGTGTGAGAGAAAGTGGTCAGATGAGAGAGGAAAGAGTCCACGATGGCCCGCAAAAAAAGCCCAACTTTATTACCCGAAGCCCCTGATTTGCAATTAGTTCGTTTAGAAGTTGAAGAACAGTCGCTTATCGCCATTGTGGCAACGACCTCATCAGGAGCATGTTGTCCACTGTGCCAATGCCGTGGAGACGAGCATCCACTCGCGTTATACCCGTGTAGCAGCAGATTTGCCTTGGGCAGGGTGGGCAGTGCGGCTAGAACTGCATGTGCGGCGCTTTTTCTGCCGCAACGAAGAATGTCAGCGCCGGATTTTCGCAGAGCGTTTGCCCGAAGTGGTGGCTCCCTATGCCCGACAAACGGCACGTCTCTCTGATCTGCTGACGCTGATTGGTTTCGCGGATGGCGAGGCGAAGAGGGGTGCTACCTCGTAGAACGAAT
>VBJK01000190.1 GCA_005879655.1 Chloroflexota bacterium
CGCGGGACCTGTTACTGCTCTGTTCAGATGGTTTGTGGGAGATGGTGCGTGACGGTGATATACAGCGCATCTTGCAACGCAACCGTAGCCATCCGATCAATGCCAGTGCAGGACTCATCCAGGCTGCTCTGCTGGGGGGTGGAGCCGATAATGTGAGTGTTGTTGTAGTCAAAGTGCCGTAGAAGCGCAATACATTGCGCCAGAAGCAAAATGAACTCTATGTAGGGGCGCAATGTATTGCGCCTGTCTTGTTTGTCATTGCATCTGGTACAATACATTGTGTTCTACGGGATGTTCATTTTGCTTCTGGCGCAATGTATTACGCTTCTACGAGGGTTTCGCTTCGCTTCTGGCGCAATGTATTGCGCTTCTACGGGATTTTCATTGTGCTTCTGGCGCAATGTATTGCGCTTCTACGGAGAGTTTCCTCGGTGCGAATATAAAAAGAAGGACGATCTTCTAAATGAGATCGCCCTTTACGAAGTATCTGACCGCAGGGTGCTTACGCTACACCCTGCTCCTCATCATCGAAATGACTCAATGGCACATTCCCTTCATTGTGTCATCCTAAGAAGTCCTGGAGCATCTTGCTGCGGCAAGGTAAGTCCAGTTTCTTCAAGGCTCGAAATTCTACTTGACGTACAGCCTCATGGCTCAGTCCCATTTTTTTGCCCGTCTCTGTCAAACTATGTTCCCCATTGCCGTTTAAGCCAAACCGCAGTTGTAGTACTCTACGTTCTCGTGGCGTCAACTCGTTCAACAGAGCTTGTATATGTTCTTGCAGAGTCTGGGTAATGACAACACGTTCTGGCGAATAGATCGGGTCATCTTCCAGAATCTCGCTTAACGAAGTTTCGTCTTCACCTCCTTTACGTGGCATATCCAGGCTAATGGTCTCCTGGCTGGTAGACAGCAGCGAAATGACCTGCTGTACACTCACTTCCATCTGGTTTGCCAATTCTTCCAGGGTCGGTTCGCAGACAGTACTCTGCTGTTGTAAATGCCTTTTCACACGACTTAGCCGTTTGATTTCCTCTACTTTGTAAAGCGGCACGCGAATCAGATGCGCTTGTTCTGCAAGTGCACGTGTAATGTACTGGCGAATCCACCAAGTGGCATACGTGCTAAATCTATAGCCCTTGCGATAGTCGAATTTCTCGACTGCATGCATTAGGCCCAGATTCCCCTCTTGGACGAGGTCCATCAGGTCTACACCGAAGCCTTTGTACTTCTTTGCAATATGCAAAACCAGTCTTAGATTAGCTTCGATCAGTTGCCGCTTGGCCTCTTTTGCCCCTTCATCTTCCATTGCCTTAGCCGAGCGTTTGAGACCGCGTTGCCTCGTGCCTGCTCTGCCACGATCAATACGCTCCGCCAGTAGCGCGACCTCATCCGCTGAGAGAAGATCGACTTGCCCAATCTCATAACGGTAGAAACGAGAAGTGTCTGTCAAACTTAGTGTCTCTGGGTCGGCCTGGATATGGTGCGCTACTTCTTCATATGTGCTTGTCACGGTCATGTTTTCCATTAGGACTCCCTCCAACAGAGTGATTGTATTTAGTGTTTGTGATATGAGTATAGATGGGCGGGCTTTCCACTATCTCCCACGTGCCTTCCTTTGCTTTTGTAACAGCTCAGCGGCCAGGGCACGCATAAAGGATGCCCCTACAATGGCACGGACACACCTCGTAGGCCGCTTCGTGCCATTGTAGGGGCATCCTTTATGCGTGCCCTGGCCGCTGGCGCACGTTGTCGTTTCTGTGGATCAACGTAGAAGACCTTCTACCAGAAGCTTTGTTGTCTTATACTAGATCTTATAAAATAAGGGGAAGACCATCCGGGGTATGCAACGTATCGCGCTAGTTAGTGTGGTGCTTACTGCTCTCCAAACCGTATGCAAAACTATGCACACGTTTTAGTTCCTACATACAAGACCAACTCTACCATCTAGACCATAACCAGGGAGGAGAGGACAAGACAGTCGGTATCATTAAAAATTTTGTAGCGGACATATTTTAATAGCATGCCCCCTCTCACTGTCTTATATACCAGGGAGGTATCTTCCAAGGGAGAAGCTCCTTCCTTGGCTAAGGCATGGCTCAAATTAAGCCAAATCTGCTTGACAGTCTTATACGTACTTAGGAGAAGGAAGCGTCAAGTCCATATGCAAGCCCGCTTGGCGAGCACAGCATAGTTGTCAGTAATGCCGTATGCTTGGTAAAATGTGTGTCATGTGAGAGTTACTAGCCCCAAGAATCCACCCTTTGGTGGATCAACCAACCGCAGATTAGATGCTACAATGCTCTTGTGTAGTCTCTGTAGATTTAGTTGAAGAAGAGAAGAGGTATTCTTTATGATTGAACAATTAGACAAAAGTTCCGGCTACATGGTAGGTATGAAGCTATCGGGCCGACTAGAGGATCACGATTTCCAGCAGTTTGTACCTTCACTGGAACACACAGTAGAAACTCATCAAAAAGCCCGCTTGTTAGTGGAGTTCGAGGATTTCGAGGGTTGGGACGCTCAGACTCCATGGAATGACATGCGTGTCGGTTTGCGCTACAGCCGTCGCGTCGAGCGCATGGCGGTCGTCGGTGATCACCGCTGTGAGCAATGGATGGAGAACGTTTGTAAGCCTTTTGTTACAACGCAGGTGAATGTGGCTCTATTTTTGCAATGGGGCAATCGTTTCGTATGTGCTGATGTATTGATGAGCTGCCCTGGCTGATCAGATGGCAATAAGTGCGCTACATCAACACATACGCGGTACAAAACAAGATAGGATGTTAGTTGTATACTAACATCCTATCTTGTTTTTTATGCATCTCAATATAAGAAAGAATAATCTCCCCCAAATCTCCTACCTCTCCCTGTTCTTTTTCAGGGGGGAGGGGCTTGTATCTTTTACAAGATAATCTCACCTTTTTTTAATGAAAATCTCATGTACTACCACGATGATGTTTGGCTTCGTGAGATTGTATACTAAGATGTATAAGGAGATGTGGGATGACCAGTAAGAATAGTAAAATAACTTATCACCAGCAAGTGAGCTACTGCGGGAAACCCCGCTGTCGTAAATGCCGTGAAGGGACGGGCCATGGTCCCTACTGGTATGCGTATAAGACAGTCGATGGGCGCACGACACGCTCCTACGTTGGAAAGAACTTGCCAGCAGACGCGCTACTGACGATGGAAGGTGCTCAGCCTGTGCCCCAGTCTCCCGTGGTGAGCGAACAGGAACAGGCGACAATCCGTATTTACGCGTTAGGACAGTTCCGTCTAGAGCGTCGTGCTGGACACGGAGCCACCGATTGGCAGACAGTCACCGATGCGGCATGGCAGCATCAACGGGTACGTGCGCTACTGAGCTGTCTAGTCAGCTACAGTGGCAGTGGACCGCGTAAGTTGGGGCGCGAGCAGATTATGGATGCACTCTGGCCGGATCTGGATATAGATAATGCCGCCAGTCGTCTAGACCGTGCCGTCTATAGTCTGCGTCAGTTATTTGAACCAAATCGCACGCGTCCAGCTACGTCACCATTATTGTTGACGGAGCGTGAATTATTGATCCTTGCCGATCAATCCCAGGTCTGGATCGATGCTGACGCCTTTGAACATCTCCTCTCGCGGGCGCGAGCCTGCAAGGATGCTGATCCAGGCGAAGCTGAACAATTACTGGAGGAGGCCGCGAAGCTCTATGCTGGCGATTTCTTGCCAGAAGAACACAAGCTAGAGTGGACGCTGACACGCCGCGAGTCACTTATGCGCAGTTGGATCGGAGCATTGCTCGATCTGTCCGACCTGCGTGCTGCCCGCGAGGCGTTGAGCAGTGCCATCGATCCGTTAGATAAACTCTTAACGATCGATCCCACGAACGAAGCTGCGGTACAGCGCCTGATCCGTCTGCTCAAGCAGCTAGGACGCCGTGGTGAGGCATTGCGTGCTTACAAGCGGTTGAGCCAAGTATTACAACAGGAGTACCGCATAGCCCCCTTGCCCGAAACACGTGCTCTCTATGACGCCTTGCGTTCCGGTTCTGACGCAACGACACACATTGTGGAGGGGAGCATTGCGACGCCGCAACGCGGACGACGCGGTGATGCTCCCCCTTCACTTCCAGCGATACAGATTGGTCGTAGCCATCAGAGTCCGCTGGTAGGACGAGAGGCCGAATTGCATCACCTCTACGAGATGCTCACGACAACCGAGCAGAATGCACGTTTCAGACTGGCAGCGCAGAAGAAGACCGTTACATCAGCCTTTGACACCCAACGCCGCCCACAATGTATGCTGCTCATGGGAGAAGTCGGTATCGGCAAGACACGCCTAGCAGAAGAGGTGAGCCGCGAAGCCAAACGCCGCAAATGGGCCGTAGCCTGGAGCCGCGTCTATGCGCAGGAAGGGAGTATTCCATATCGCCTATGGACGGAGGTATTACGCAAGGCGATGGAGCAGGGTGCATGGCAACGCAATGAATTGACCCGTCGCCCCCTAGTCTTCCAGCCGCTTTGCTCCCTCCTCCCCGAATTACAGGAATTTCTTCCGGCTATCAACTTTCCATCGTCGCAATCGCCCCAACAGGAACAGCTGCGCTTATGGGAGGCTGCGCGTGAACTAATCTTGCTGATCAGCGAGAGCACATCACTATTGATCGCACTCGACGACCTACAATGGGCCGATAGCAGCAGCTGCGAACTACTGGCCTATCTCTCGCGCCGTATCTACGGGCACCCGATCATCATCGTCGGCACATGCCGCGACCACGAACTGCCCGATGGTCACGCCCTCAAGCCGCTACTCACTGACCTGCTCCGAGAACGCGCCGTAGAGACCATCGCATTGCACTCGCTGAGTAACGAGCAGATCGGCACCCTTATCTCGCACTCGCTACACGTCCCGCAAGTCCCAGAGCCACTCGTCGAGCGCATCAGCACACGTGCCGCGGGCAACCCCTTCTTCGCCGAAGAACTTGCCCGCACCATCGGCATCCAGCTCAGCACCCAAACACCCAACAGCACCAACGGCCATAGCACCAACGGTCACAGCACAACAAATGGCCACACTCCCACCACTACATCGAACGATACGAATGCAGTTGCCGAGAGTGTCCTGCCCGATACCATCTCTGCTGTACTTGACTTGCGCCTGGGCCGTCTCAGCCAGGCCTGTGCGCGCCTACTCACCAAAGCTGCCGTGCTCGGAGGTTCATTCGAGTTCAA
>VBJK01000074.1 GCA_005879655.1 Chloroflexota bacterium
CTGGTCCAATGACGATCTATGAGCAGATGTGTGACCCCTTTGAGGTTCCCACGTTGGTGCGTGCGGAGTTGGTGTTGGCGGCACTCCATCAACTGCGAGGGTTCTTCGGGAATCATTTTGAGGGCATGGCGCGGCGTGAGATTAGTCGCCAGTGCACGGAGCAGGTCAGGGAGGCGGCCTATCAACACCTGTTGGGCCTCCTCGGACTGCGTGAGGCCGAGCGGACTATCTATAAGGTGATAGCCCATGGAGTCTACCCCCGACTGGCGATCTGGTGTTATTGTCCTGCTTTTGTCGATGAGATCCTGTATATGGCTACGATTCAGAACCACCGGAAGATCTTGGAGGTGACATCTCTTGAGGAACGGTTGACCCTTGCCATTGCCGCAGGGTACATGGACTATGTCGTAGTTGACGCAACTGGGGCGATTGATAGGTGTCAGGGTATTCGTCTTGGGGAGCCAGAAGTTGAGGTGCTGATCAAACTTCAAGAACAGACGCCAGACGTGGCTTCGTCCTCGGTCCCTGTCCTGCCTCTGAGAGAGGTGAATGCGGAAGACGTGTCTGATCCGACCATTGGTGAGAATTGGGATGAGGAAGATCAGGAGGAATATGCAGATGTGTCTACGCACCATCCGTCTGTACGTTCGGAAACATCGGCGTGGATCAAAGATTCATCAGGTCCAGATAAGGAAGAAGTGCAACGTGATGGAGGGCCTGAGGTGCGATTAGAGCAGCGGACGTCTGGCCAGGGACAGCGAGAAGGAAAGCCAGAGGGGCAAGTGTTTAAGGAAAAGGAGGAAGGAAAAAACGGAGAAGATGTGAAGCTAGTACATGCGTATCCCTTGGTTTCACAAGAGCTGAACGTTGGAGAAAGTGTAAAGCAGGAGGTGACGGTTGGGGAAAGCCAATTGTCCACGGGATCTATGCAGAGCTTTGAAGATCAAAAGAAAATAAATGCAGGAAAAAAGAAAGGAGAAGCACCGATGGATACTAAGCGAATAGAACAGGTGTTGAAGTGTTTGATCGTTGAAATGGAAGAATATGACGTTGATGATGATGAAGAAGAGATTCGGACGGTGTGTGAGGTTCAGATGGAAGCTTGGAGATGCGGGAGTTTGGGGGAGCAGAGTCTGTCTTTCCAAGATATGGTGATAACGGCACGAATCTGTTTGCGTAGGAGTGTCCCGGCAGGCTGGAATGAGTGGTGCAATCCAGAGACAGGAGAGTGGGAGCATATTGGTCTCAAATATCTGCATTGTACCGAAGCCGAATGGGCGCGGATGAAGGAGCAGGTGCTCTCCCGACGTTTGCACCTTCCTGATCCAGAGGCGATTGTGTCGAGAGCGAGCGGGATGTTATATGCCGGGTTGATGCAACGGGAGGCATGGCCAGAACTGGTGGTGGGGATTGCTGTACTGACTGGGCAAGGGATGATGCGCATTCTCAAGAATGGCCGCTTCTCTCGAAAGACGGCTTTCTCTCTCCTCTTTCGAGATGCGGTCCATTATAACCCCTTTTTTCCTGGTCCTTTTGAAGTTCCGACGCTGGGGCGAGCCGATCTCGTAGTAGAAGCGTGGGAGCGGCTGAGAAATCTCGTCGATTGCGGATCGCTCGATGAGCAAGAGATTTCTCGAAGCTATCGTCAGATGGTGCGTGAGACAGCATCGAAGTCCTTTCTTGATCTGGTCCCTTTGCCGGAAGGGGAGACGGATGTTTTCAAAGTCCTCTATCAATCGGTGTATCCCTGTCTGGCTGTGCATTACTACTGTCCACCGATCGTCGATAGCGTGGAGTATCTTGCACAGATTTGTCATGATCACTTGTTGCTTGCGGACCCTTTACCTAGTGAGCGTTTTGCCTGTGCCGCCGTATCCAAATATCTGGAGTATCGAGTTGCAGATGAGCGCAACAAGGGAAGAGGAGATGTATGCAGATCGTGCGGTGGTTGAAGTGGTGTTTGATGAAGATGAACTCTGTGTGCTTGACGATGTGCGGTGTCAGATGGGGTTTGGTCTTGGGTCTTCCGAAACTGTAACCGAAGGCCCGGGAAAAGAAGACGAGTGTGGGGAAGCCGAGAGATCTCTGGAGCTGTCCATTACCCTCTACAATCATGGAGTGTCCCCTGCGTTGTATGCCTTTATCAAGACGGGCTTGGAGTATCTGAGTGAGGATATTGCAGAGTTTATGTCTTGTTGCCTGCGAGATGATATGACCGGCGGATTAAAGCTGCAGAGACCCTTTGAGACGATGTTGTCTTCTGAATTGAGGACGTGTAGTCATCTCAGAGCGACGTCTGAATTAGTGCGGCGAACGATCATGACGGTGATGCGATACAACCGGACCTACACTGACCCGGCATTGCGCTGGTATTTGAACGAAGAACTGCTTGAGAGACTTATCCAAAGAAGACGTTCTGATATAGAATGGTGTTTGGAGGACTATCAGGAGGAAATTGACCAGCATCATCAGCAGTTCAATCTCACCGCTGATGCGAATGTGAAAGCTCTTCCTGTCACAGAGGTGATTCATCTTCCCGATGATCCTGGGTTTTTTAAGGGAGATGTTCGATCGTAGGCCAAAAACAGAAAGATCTGCGCGTTTTATCCTGAAACAACAGCGCCAATTTCCTCCGGGGCATGGCGCAACATCGCCGTCATGCCTCGGACAAAAGCCCGATGAGGGGAAAGTAGCAGTGAGGAATCCACTCTCCGCTACTTCCCTGCGTGTTGTTGGTACGAGATGCACCTTTCCCTGGAAGATTTCCCGTTAAGTGGGCAGAGCTTCACGATTGAAGGTTTGCCATGAGCGAGCATGATACATGCTATGAATGTTCTGGCTTATTGTACCTGAATGCCTATACGTGTTTTCGACAATGACAAACTGCATGGAAAGATACTATCAAAGTGCAGTGTTTGCCTCGGACCAGTCGAAATTGTTAATGAAAAAAATGCATCATTTTCCCTATCAGGTTCAGTGGTGAAATTGGCCGCGTCAGCTCCCCACCTGTATTCTCTGAACCTGGGGGAGTGCATTCTGATAATTAACAAACTGCACTATCTTGCCTAAGATGCTGCACTTCTATCGCTGTCTTTTTCGAGGGTAATCTGCACCGTTTCGCTATCAAAAACACCTATACGCCCCAGGAGAAGTCGGCACAACTCAGCCCGATACTGGATTGGCATACGAGAAGGTGCGCCATGCGAATCCGAGCCAGCACCTATCACCAAGTCGTGCCGCCGTGCATAGGCGAGGTAAGTTTCTACCAGTTCAGATGAATGTGTGGGATAGTAGACCTCTATACCATCGAGCGGAATCTCAGCACGCACTTGGTCGAGCAGATCAGGGGTATAAAACGTGAATTCCTGGGGTTCCGTTTTCCCACGACCAGGATGTGCAATGATGGCGATTCCTCCACTGCGATGTACAGCCTCTACCGTCTCCGCTATATCCACCTTGAATGCGCGATATCCCGCATCACAGATCTTATCATTACCCATAACTCAAGGGATTTGCGTGAGATGCAAAAGAGTGAAAAAGGAGCCAAGTAGAAGCTATATCATCCAAGCGTCGTAGACGGGGAAGGAATTTCGCCTTCCTTGCTGACCAGTCGCTACCGTGGGGCCTTGCATATCTTGCGTTCACTACGCAGGTGAGGAATTGCGCCTCACTTCACATCATGAATTGTCAAGGTTTATCATCTTGCCAGCCTTCCTCTCACGCCTGTGAGTTTCGGCGGAACGGGTCGCACATTGAGATTGTCCATGACACGGAACACGCAGGCCGCTTCCAACTACGCCTGCCATACGTGCTGTAGCTCATCAGGCCCCAACACTTCTTCTGGCACGCGTCTGCCCGCCTGGATAATTTTCAAGACATCTACGCGCACATCCTCCGGCAACCATGCAGATAACGCTTCGTCGCTGGCGTCCCTTCTCCGTTCCTTTGGCTGATACTCAAAGCCCTCAGGATACCCGAACTGCTGAACTGACTGTAGCATGGCCCGATGCAATCCCCGGGCCGGAACAACTGAGGGAAGGAGCTCGCTTTGTGCCAGTTCAGCAGCCTGCCGCGCAATCCGTAGGCCATGTCTATCCAGGTCACCCACGTACTCGATGCGCTCTATCTGGTGTTCCATAAGCGTAAAATGGAGGACAGAGCGCTCAAAACTCGCTCCGCTGCCGAAGCCAAGCCAGCCATAGGGTGGGGACGCGTACTGCTTGAGAACCGTGGCGGCTGTTCTGAACGCGGCAGCATTCTCAAAAATGAGGGCGACAGGGGATGCTCCAATCTCCTCTATGACTAAGGGAGGAATGTCGGGTATACAGCCAAGCAATGCCAGACTGAGTCTGCCAGATCTGAACAGGGCGCTATGCAGCAGTTCGCCCAGGCGCTTCTCGTTGCCGGTTAACTGAAGGGAACGATAGGTGAGAGGGGCAGAGCGTTGCAGCACGCCCTCTCGTAACGCCTCCTGTACCCGCTTGAGAAAGATCACTTGCTCTTGGGAGAGCATGGGCATATCCGCTATCCAGCGCAGTTGTGGCAACCAGGGATAGTCACGCCAACTCTCATCGTCGCGTACCTCATTTGGTGACGTTTTCCAGACCACGGTAGGCAGAGGTGGTTCAAGTGTGTGATCCCAACAGCGCCCTCGCACGGATGGCAGGCGAATGATGTCCTGATCTGCGGCCTCTTGAAGGGCTCGCTGTAACCATTTGCGATTCTCCGATCCTCCTGGCCGATAGGGAAACGCCTCGGCAAAGTATTTCCAGAGCACAGCAATTTTCAATTGCCTAACAGAAGTATGTGCTAGACGATGCAGAAACGTCTGCATTGATTCAGGTGGCAGCATTGGTTCTTCAAAGAGAGGAGTGGATGTCATGGCTGATCCTTCTGATGGTCTTGACGATCTTGATGCTCAAGAGAGAAGTTCCGCGATTCATCATGCATCATGTGAATTGCATCAAGGCCAGTCGGCGAGGTATCGTGCATCAAAAGTGCCTCACCAGTACGGCGATTCCGCTGAGAGTTGCGCAGGCGTATGATTTTGGGGAATATTTCCAGCGCATCAAAGTCTTTGAGACCGGTGGTGTAGATGAGTTGGATATCCATCGCCTGTGCCACTTCACGCTGCAACTGTAAGAAAAGCGAGCGGGAAGCAACGCCTATGGGATTATCGAGGATCAGACAACTCGACCGTCCCGCGGGCTTCGTGCGATGCGCTACCCGCATCCGCAGCAGGGTACAGTACAGCAGAACCATGCTGGTGAGGCGTTCACCGCCACTTTCTTCTCTGGCCAATTTACTGGGGTTCATATAATGCAGATCAGCGGGATCTGGAAAAAGAAGTTCCACCTTCATAGGCTCGGCGAGGCGGTGTACCGCTTGCTGAAGGAGCTTCACGCCAGTAGGAATCTCGCCCTCCCCTTCTACGAGAGCATTCAATAGATTCGCAATTTTGCCGACGCGTTCATCTTTCGTCACGGGCATTGAGAGGTGAATGCGTAAAAAGGGACGGCGCTCAAACGCAGGAAGCGAGGCGGGTAGCTTTGAGTATTGGCTCGCGCTCTTGAGAAAGTCCGCGCCTGACTCTGCCAGCTCCACTAAGTGCTCAACGAGAGAATTGCGATAAGCCATACTTTTCTCGCGCTCTTCCCGGATTAAGGTTTGCCGCAAAAGCATCTCAGGCAGCAAGGTATGGGAGTGCTGCTCATAGCCTCCATTCTCCCCGTCGCTATATGCCAACAGCCGTTTTGCTAGAGAAACCTCCTTAAACTCCTTGTCAACTTCATTGAGCGCGCGCCTGATGTGCTGTGAGCTTGTTTCTGCTCGGCGGTCTAAATGCCCTTTTCCCTCCTGTATCTGTTTGAGTTGCCTCTGCAATGTTTGTAAAAGCTCGTCAATCTCCTCTTCTTTCAGTGCAGCCTGTTTTTCCTGAGCTGAGGGGGCTTCGTCCAGCTCGGCTAAATCAGGAAGATCTTCATTACGTGCTCCTAGAGCGAGCAAAGCAGCATGATTTTCCTGCATCATCTCAACCTGACGTTGTACGCGAACCAGGCTTTCAATATGGGTGGCACAGTTTTGCGCGCTCTGCTGAGCCTCCAGTTCCGTGGTGCTTTGCTTCTGAGCCACCTGCTCATTATTGGCTGCCAACCGTTCTTCTTCTTCTGCCTCCTTGATACATAACGCTTCACTCTCCAGCACATCCTCTAACTCGTTTTCATCAATGCCCTGCCCGCTCAGTCGCTTTTTGAAGCCTTGCATCTCTTGTTCGGCCTTCGCTAACTTGTCCTGTTCGCGATCCCGCTCGTTTTCAGCGTTGACTTTCGTTACGAGTGCCTCATCTGCACGTTGATCCGCATCGTCTGGGTCTGACAGTGTAGACAAGGCATCATGCACCTCACTTTCCGTGACAGGCTTTTCCAGCTTGCGTCGAAGCTGCCGCTGTGCCTGCTCCGCCTCTTTCAGTGCCTCTTTGTGGAGGACTGTAAGCTCATTGACACCGATCTTCTGCTCATACTGCTCTTTGAGGCGCTCATACTCATCACGAAGCACCTGAAGATCACCGGAGGCAGGAGCAGGCGACTTCCCTTCCAAGTAACGAACCTCGCCCCGTTCGCGTTCGATAATGCTGGCTTCCTCTGCAAAGCGCTTCTCAGCGTTCGCTGTCGCATTGGCTTCATCCTCTTTTTCCTGAGCTTGAGTCCGCAAGTGTTGCGCTTGCGTCCTGCATTCCTCTGCCAGGGCGCGCTGCTCATATTCTCTCTGCTGCAAGATATCGGCATCGACGTTCAATTGGATCTCAGATGCTTGCAGCCGTATCAGGTAGCCCTTTACAAGCTCTATCTTCTTTTGAAGCTCGCGCAGCTCCTGCTGTTTTGAGGCAATCTGCTTCTTGCAATACTCAAGTTCTTGCTCCTGTGGCCGAAGCTTCGCCTGGGAGGATTGTTGCTGCTCCTGTGCCTCTCTCAAGAGCGCGTGATGCTCATTCCACCATGTCGTCGGATAGTGTGTGAGCGTGTGCTTGAGTCGCTGAAGCGAGCTCCTCAACTGCACCGTCTCGTGGTGTAATGTGTTTATCTGATCTTCGAGGCGTTGCCGCCGCTCCTTGCGATCAAGGAGTTCGCGGTTGCCTGCCTCCTGCTGAAAGTAGGCATCACTGGTAGGCCCAAGCGACCAGCCTCGCGCTGCTATGCCATTCTGTATCTCTCGCCTGGCGAACACGACCACGGGTGTTTCTAGGTACGGCTGCGCTGTTTGGAGTGTATGCTGTGCTCGCGGCCACTGCTCATCAGGGACGACGACACAAAAGGCCAGTTCAGGCACACGTTGCAGCCAGCTACGCCGCTCAGTTTCACCCACACTTTCAGCCAGGTAGCGCCAGCCAGACCAGACAGTAATGTGCTCCTTCTTCAGGTGCTCCTGTACATGTGCAACGGCCTGGAGAGGAGGAAGAAAACCGTAATCAGAGAGGTACTGAATCATGGCATCCTGCTCGGCTGCCGTGATCCGCAGCCGGGCAAGCTGTTCCTCCCATGCATGCTGCTTTTCCTCTAATAGCTCTGTCGTCCGTGACGTGAGTTGATCAACGTCGAGTTCAGGCACCTCTAAATGCTGCTGTAGTATCGTATCGGCAGTGATCTGCTGACGCTCTTGCTGTGCCGGTTTCAGTAATTTTTGTTCGTGTTTAATCTGCATGTCAAGCTTATCAAGCGTGCTTATCAAGGTGCGCTGTCTCTCCTGAAGCTCTTCCCGCTCCGATTCCAGCGTCTCAAGAATTCTTTGAAGCGTTTGCAGTTCTTTCTGCTGCTCGTCTTGCTGCTGCTGCCAACGATAGTGTGCATTGGTTGCACGCTCGCCAGCTTGCAGAATGCCTTGATTTTCTAATTGTTTATGAAGTTGGCGCAATGCTGAAAGTTCTTTGGCCGCTTGTTTTGCCTGTGCATCATAGCCCGCAGCCTCGACATCCTGTTTCGTTGCGCTATCACGGAACTTACCTGCTTCTGCGCGTTGTTGCCGGGCCAGATCTTCGGCATGTCGCTCTTCCGCACGCAATTTCTCAGCTTTGGCAGATAAGGTGGCGGCATAGCGGCACGCGCTCTCTTGAAGCACGAGTAACAATGGCTCATGCTCTTGTTGCTGCGCTCTCATTTGCGCCTGAATGGACTCGGCTCTGGCTCTGGCCCTGATCACTGCCCGCAGCGGAATTGCCGCCTGCCACACTATGACCTGCCGCTTTGCATATTCCACGAGATCGCTCAAAGTCGCTACACCTGTCGTGAGCTGCTGAACGCGCTTCTGGGAGGCGGCAAAACGCAGAAGGAGGGCGCGTCGCCTCTGCTGCTTCGCCGCTTCTTGTACACGAAGCAACTCCGCATGAGCCTCTTGCTCTATCTCTTCCCATGTACTTTGTTCCTGGCGCAAGTTCTCCACCCACCTGTTGACTGCTCCCGTTGCATCATCAATGCCCTCTTGGACTGCATGTATCTGCCTGTAGAGGCGCGCTCGTTCGTCCGCCACTTCACATAGCAGCGCGAGTTGACTTGTTAGCGTTTGCAGCAGAGCATATTCGGGTTCAAGCTTGTGACGAAGATCTAGGAGCAATTGGCGAAACGTGGTGATATTTTTAGCGATTTCGTGGCTGGTTGCCGTCTCTCCCATCAGATCCAGAAAGAAATCGACAAAGCTATTGTCATTCTTAAAAAGGAAAGGCTCTGCCGCTCCACCTTCGCGGCTATTCATGCGGATCTGGTATCTGAACAATTCGGGGTCTGCTCCGATGCGTTCGAGCATCTCGCGCCATTGGCCCAGCGTCTCTGTATACTCGACACTCGCCTGGGGATAGGTATGATCTAACTCACGCAATTCCTGCCGAAACGTTCCCATCACGCGCTGCTCAAGCTGCCCCTGTTTGGTGATATAGATCGGCAGACCTTCCAATGTGAGGCGAGGCTCATCCTCGATGACACGCGTCGCAAAGAACATGCGATGCAGTTTTCTGCCTTCCTGAGCAGAACCGCTGGCACGCCACTCGCAAAATGCGCCGGTCAGATAACGTTCTGGTTTGCCAGACCATAATGACCTTTGCTGCCTCTGCTCATCCATTTGCCACTCCGCCACAAGAACACTACGATCATCTGGCTGCACATACTCGTCAATCTTGTGCATGTCTGGCATTGGCCTATCGGGACAGAGCAGCCAGAATATGAGCCGAATCAGCGTTGTTTTGCCACCACCATTGCGTAGCCAGATGGCGCTATGTGTTGCCTGTCCAGTCGTAATGTCCTCCATAGACAGAGTGAGGTCGTCCATTCTGGCTCGACGTGGGCCTATATTGCAGAAACGCAGGCGAAGTAGTTGTGGCACCTTATACCTCCCTTGCCGCGATGAGCGTACGTACGACACTGGCCAGACGCGCAACACTTTCTTCTTGAGTCATGACCTGGTATTTCCAGGTAGGTTGATATGCCTGGTTGCCATTGCGCGAAACAATGCTCACACATCCGTGCTGTTGCAGCGTTCCGAAGGCACGGCGAATCATCTGCAGCGTTGTGCTAGCACTCGCCCGCCCATCGCTGGTGGTCTTCGTCGCGACACGATTCTGATAGGCCCGCCAGGCTTCATCTAGCCCGGCAGTCACCTCTTGCACCGTTGGGTCTGGCTGCGTGCGTGCTGCCTCTTCCAGATGCTCACACAGCATGCGTAACGTTCGCTCTACCTCCTCAACGGTCACAGGCGGGCGCGCTAGCAGTGGGTCTTCCTCCAGGTCCTGCGCCCGTGGATAGAATGTGGCAAGAATGGCGACCAGGATGAAGCCATCAATGAGGCGGTCCTCAGCACTGCCAGAGCGACGGTAGTCCTCGGCGGTCATGGCAAAGACAGAATCGTCGTCAGGTGTGAGCACAACGCCTCTCTGCCCTGCCGCTGTCACCACGACGCCTAACCCGCGACAAATCGCCTGCACACACTCACGAAACGGTACCTGGTCGCGATAGCGGTCTACCAAGTGTTGATACTCCTCTTCCGTCGCAGGGCGTGCATGTGGCCGGAGTGCCCATTGAATCAGGCGGCCTGCATCAATCAAGGTTTGCGTGTCAGAAAGCATGTTGATGCTCCTTTCTGTTCTGCTTTGGGAAGAGCACGACATCATCGCCAGCAACATTGCTCAGCCAGAATTGCTGTGTATCCGTTTTCAGCACGTAGACAGGAAGTTTCTCCGGCTCTGGCGAGTCTTGCTCATCAAAGTAATCCATCACCAAAAACACCAGTACCTCAAGGACTGCAACAGACTCGCCCGCATCCTGTGCGGCCAGCACCACTTCGGAGAGCCGTTTTGGCTGCTCCAAAGCGGCGAGATAGTGCTCTGCACGCTCAACCATCTCTACTGTAAAGCGAGTCTGATCGTAGTTCGTGTCAATCAGCTCTCGTGGTTGGATCGGTATGGAGTCTACCTGTGCCTCACGGCGAGGTTGCAACAGATAGTGAAGATAACGTGCGAGTGAGAACATGCCCGGAGCGCTGGCGGGGAAGCAAGCGCTGACGATGGTGTCCAATGTCTGTACGACATGTGCACGTGGCAGGCTGAGAAGAGGGGCTAAGAGATCGTTTTGCGGGTGGGGAAAGAGCAGCAGAGGGCGCAAGGTAAAAATCTGTCGCTCTTGCTCCTCGAAAAAGATGCGTGGGGCCTCCATCAGCCGCCGCTCAAGCATCAGATGTTGTTGACGACAGGTTTCAATGAGCTCGATAATCTCTGCCAATTGATAAGCTTGCCGACTTCCAGGCTCAAGCTGCTCACGCTGCTCGCGGGCCGTCGCCACAATGCTATGCTCCACTGTGCAGCGGGTTCTTACATGCAGCAGCGCATCATCGAGCATGTGACGCATCTCCTCCCTCCAATCCACACTGTGCAGGTCGCGGCGGGAGTCTTGTAAGCGGTGCTCCATGTGCTCGCGTAAGCGCATGGAATGCTGCAAGGCCCATTGAGCCGAGCCTCGCGCCTCCTGAATACGCCCCCGCTTGAGCTGCCACTCGATAATAGCTTCCGCTGCCACCTGGGCATCCTCCAGATTGACAGTTAAGGCGTTGAGCAAGAGATTAGCGCATTCGTTGGAGAGGCGTAACACGGTGCGCCCATCGACATGATGTCGCTCTTCAAGCAGCCGAACTGAAAGTGTACGCTTGACAGCCTCGCCCTGCTCGAATGTGGTGTAGTCAAGCTTGAAAGGTCCTCGTCGCTCCTCCTCGTTGTACAATGTCGCCAGTACTCGTTCTGCCATGCGCACCGCTCGCGTTCGCTCTGGCTCTATGCCTGCCCCTCGATCCATGGCCTCAAGCAGTGGCAGCAGTTCCTCTATTGCCTGGCGATGCTCAATATCCTGCCCAAGCCCCGTGTGCGTGATGATGAGATCAAACAGCTTGAGCGCTAGGGAGAGCGAGGCATAGTGCTGAAATTCGGGCGAGCGATGCTCATCACGAGATTGCAAGCTGAGTAAGCGGTCTGCGTGGAGCAAGACGCGCAATTGCTGCGTTAATTGCGCGTCCCACAGCACATTGGCAGGCTCGCTAAAGAACTCGGTATCGAATGTATTGGAAGTTGTATCGTCTTGCTCGTTCATAGATTACTCCTCGTCCATGAGCGTCACACGTGATGAGCCATCGACCAGCTTGAAGCGATAACGATTGGGAAAGGCGTAGGCGAACTCTTCCTGGTGAGAGACGAGAATGATGCGCGCCACGTGCTCCCCTAGCGTGCGCAGCTCCTGTATCATGTCGTCGCGTCCAGTTTTGTCCAGGCCACCGAAGCCCTCATCAATGATGACCGACTCAAGGTGACGACCATCTCGACTCATGTAACGCCCTATACCCATTGCCAGGCTGACTGCAATGCGAAACTTCTGGCTGCCGCTTACTGAACCAATCGGGACGGTGCAATTGCTGATCTCTCGGTCACGCACCAATACATCTAACGCTTTGTCCGTCTGTACCTGTGCCTCATTTTCAGGACGCCATTCGAGGCGCATGCGCCCATGCGAGAGGCCGCTCAGCGTCTGATTCGCAAACTCTACAATGGCATGCTCAGCCCGATTGAGCAGGAATAGTTGCAAGCCGGTTTTTCCCAGGTGCTTCGTCAGTATGGCATAGAGATGCTGCATCCTCTCATCCTCAAGCTTCTGTTGCTCTAACGCTTGGCGTCGCTCTCGCATCCCTTCCAAATCTCCAAGCCTGTCCTTCGCCTTATCTCGCTCAGCACTTGCTCGCCTGTGTGCCTCTTTTCTTCTCAAAAGCTCACCCTCAACCTCCTGAACTGGTCGCTTCGCATCGGCTGGATAGGCCGAAATCTGTACGTTTAATTCATCAATTCTCTTCTGATACCTCTCAATGCGTTCGCGTGCGCTGGTTAATTGCTCATGTAGCGAACGATAGCACGTGAGATCAGTACGTCTCTGCTCTAAAACTGTCACACCTGTCTCGTCAAGCGTGTTGGCTTGGCTTCGCCATTGCATCGGTAAGTTGGCCTCTCGCTCTCGCTGTATGCGCTCCCTTTCCTCTTTGCGTGCGGTTGTATCACCTATCTCGCTCTGACATCGCTGCGCCCGCGTTGTCAGTTTTTCACGCTCAGTTTCGGCTTCCTGGGCGGCCTTCCTTGCCTGCTTAAGCTTGTGGTGCTGTTCCTCACTCGAAGCCGCAAGTGTGGTTTGCTGCTTTTCGATGCTATTCTTTTCGGTGCGGGCATTTCTGGCAGCTTCGAGGTCTACATCCTGCTCCTGTTCGCTGATCTGCTGCGCAAACACCACCCTCTGTTGATGCAGCCCCTGCCACGTTTGGTAATCATCATGGAGCCGCTTCACTTCATGTGCCTGATATGCCTTGCCCTTTACCTCTTGCGATATCGTCTCTAAGTCGCTCTGCGATGGATAGACAGTTGCTAGCCATGCTGCCCTCTCTTCAGGCATTGCACTGCTGATCTGCTCCTGATGGGACTCGCTCATTGCCCTGAAAGCTCTACGCAATCGCTTCTCATGTTCTTCAGCCTGCTCACACACTGTTTGTCGCTCAAGCTTAGCTTGCCCGTGGCTATCTCTAACAGCTCCTATCTGGTCATCTAGCTCTTGAAGCTCACACTCTTTGGTATGCTTTAGATCAACCGCATGCTGGTGTTGCTGTGTTACCGTCGCCACCTCATGTCGGCACTCCTCTATTAGCTGTTGGAGGCGCATCCGCTCTTGCCTAGCGTGTTCGCCAGTAATCTCCTGTCCACAGAGATCACACACAGGTTTCGTTGCAACACCTAGAAATTTTTCCAGACGATTTTGAGCATCTCGCAATCGTCTATTGCTATCTCGCTTTTCGTCATCCAGACGCCGCTCATCACCCCGCACAATGGTACATGCCGCTTCCTGGGCCGTTCGGCTCTTTTGCAATTCATCATAGCGCACGCGCAATGTCACCATCTGCTCACTTGCCGCTTGCTCACGCCCCAATGTAACAGCTAACACCCCTCGTACTTCGGCAAACTCGCTGAGCCAGGGCAGCATACGCTCCATGTCTTCAAGCTCACGCAATCGCTGTTCCGCCTGCGTCATCTGTTGTGCAATATCTACTGGCAGCGTTGCTATGTGCTTATCTACTGCCTCTCTTTTGATCTGCAATTGCTCTATGGCTTCCAGCCTGCTCACTAATGGAATGAGCACAGTAAGGCGGCCCAGAAGTTGCTTGGACTTTTGCTCAATGTCATTGAGTGTGGCTTCTAAGTCCGTAACTACCTGTAGCTCGGCCTTCTTTTTGATCTCAGCAATACGTACATCCTCTTCAATGCGTCGTGCCTGGCATTGCAACTCATCGAGACGAACCCGCAAGGCTAGCAAAGCTATTCGCTCTTCGACAATCTGTTTGAGTGGAGACAGCACAGTATCCAACTCTTGCAACTCAGAGAAACCGCTCGCGATTTCTGCCTCTCTGTCCACTAGCCCTTGCACGCTTTGAAGCTCCATGTGCTGCTTTTGCAGCTCTGCTCTATCCGCTTCCCAATGCCGTGCCTGTTCGAGGTAGCCGCTGAATCGCTCAACCCTCTCCTGCGCGTCTTCCCATGCTTCTTCCGCATCGTGCAGCAGCGTTCGCGCCTCCTCTAGCTCCTCATCGCGAACGACGCGCACATTGGGAGCGAGCAGTTGTCTTTCGAGCGTCTCTACAGCGCTCTTGAATGCCTTGCGTTGCTCCTCTGCCGCAACGCGGAGTTTCTCATAGCGCGACAGATCCATCAGTTCCGCAAGAATGTCACGGCGAATTCTGGGATCGACATCGAGCAATTGCTCACTTTTCCCCTGCAACAGCAGGCAGGAGGAGGTGAAGGCCGCATAGTCCATACCTATCGTTCGCTTTACCCAATCACGAAGCTCATCATCACTATCGGTATTGGTCATGCGTTTTGTTGGCGCACTATCGAGATTGCTACCATCTGCACTGTCCACTATAAAGACTTCACGCGTCGAGCGACCTTTGCGCGGATGAATCCGTTTGATACGATAGATGGTGTTATCCACCATGAAGTCGAATGTGACAATGAGCCTATCAGCCCGGTGATGAATCAAATCTTTTGGGCCACAACGGGCACGATGATAGAGAGCAAATGTCATAGCATCAAAAACAGCAGATTTCCCTACGCTATTTGGGCCAGAAAGCGCCCATATCGATGCACCGACAAAATTGATGATTTGCTTCTTCTCATAGCTCAAGAAGCCCTCAAGCGTTACCTGTAGCGGAATCATGTTCCTCTCTCCTTACCTACTCCATCGTTGCCAGCAGCGTGCGTGCCAGCTTGAGTATCTCATCCCGTTGTGGGTCATCGGCTAGGTTTTCCTGAAGGTAGTGTTCAACGGTCGAGGCCATATCATCAGGAGCAGTGACGTCAAAGGCACTGGCGGTAATGCTTGCTCCCTCGGCCTCAATCTGCGCTTCGTAATAATTGGGGAAAATACTTTCTAGTTCGTTGGTCAGGCTGTCAAGGTTGTGCTCGCCTGGCTTATAGACCAGCCGATATGAGACGAGGGCGTCTGCATGGTCGGGATAGCGCTCGCGTAAGCCCTGCATGTCAGTGTCTGGGTGAAGAATCTCGATGCGGTAGATGGGAGTTGCGTTTAGGGGCAGGCAGACGGGATCGCCGCGCCTTCCATCTGGACCGATATCAACTAGGACAACGCTCTTATCATCTTTCCATTCACCATAATTCATGCGCTCGATGCTGCCAGCATAGCGCACATGCGGCGTGTTGCGCAAGACTTCGCCCTGCTCATGAATATGCCCGTACGCAACATAATCCAGGTACGCCGGAATCTCCCCCTGGTCGATGACCACATCGTCGCTTTCCGAGACGTGATGACGTGTATAGACCTGTGTGCCGCGCACATGAATATGGCTGACCAGCACGCTGCGTATGTGCTTTTTAATGACGGTATTCAGTATCCGGTCCCTCGTCTCTTCAAATTTGCGATGCAACAATTCATTGCGCTTTGCCAGGCTCTCATAGGGTGTGTTATCCTCACTGAGGTAGCGGGCCGGTGTGGGATAGGGCAGTAACACAAACTGCACACTTTGCCCTACCGGATCGGCCAGTTCTAGCACCGTTGGCCGTGTGGCTAGGTAGAGACGGCCAGGCGGACGCGGGCCAGTGGTGCTGGCATTAATGGGCACAGCCAGGTCTAGCATATTACGCATGAAGTTGAAGACGTGCTCATTGTCGTGATTGCCGCTGATCGCTACAATGGTGCCGCCCTTGAGCAGAAACGGCTTGAAGATGCGTTGGATATCGCTCACCGCTTCGTTCAATTCCTCCATCCGTTGCCCCTGGCTGAAGAGGTCGCCCGCAACGATCATTAGATTAACGCGCTCTTCTTCCAGGTAGCCCGCAATCTCTTCCAGCCGCTTCACCAGATGAGGACGGCGCGAGACGCGCTTGAGCCGCTCGTGTAAGTGCCAGTCGGCAGTATGCAGTATTCGCATCGTGTTCGCTCTCTTTCGCTTGCTCTAATATGTCGCTATCTCTTCGTCCGGTATTGTCGATGTCGGAGATGCGGCTCTATCATCAGATGGAGCTGCTTCCTTTGGATTCATGGCCCACATGGGGAAGGGCACTCGAATATGCATGGGCTCGCGGAAGTTATCCTGAATGACCAGCTTCTCTCCTGGAGGCAGCACTGTGGCTTTGCTCTTCGCGCTCGCGCTCAAAAAGCGCCACGCGGTTGCGTCCAGTTCAAGTGTGCCGGTGCGACCGAGCACGCGTAATGCCACATTTTCAATCACTTTTTCCGATACCTTCGAGGCTTGCTGCTGCGCGCCAAGCAGGATAATGCCCTGTGAACGCATTTCGGCGGCCACATTCTCGATCAGCTTGGTGATTGCATCGGTAGCCCCCCGTGGCGCAAAGCGATTCAACTCATCAAGCGCGACGAGATAAATTAACCCCGGCTGTGCTTTGGCTCCCGTACGTGCCTCTACGAGTTGGCGCAGAATAGTGGCCACGACAAAGCGCTGTATCTCTGACTTCCCAGCCAGCGTTGACAGGTCGATCACAAGCGGGTCAATGGTATCGCTGCGTGTCACCTGCAACGGCTTGCCCACCTGGTCGTCGACACGCAGCACGCCTTTGCACTCATAGACAAGCCTCAACAAACGGCGATACAGCTTCTTCCAGGTGGATGTGTGATGGTTGCGCCATCTCCCTTTATCTTCTTGCCTCTGCTTATCCACCCACACTAAGAGTTCGCTGAACGTTTGCGGTATCTCTTTCCCCTCGCGCAGCGAGCGTGTGACGGCACTGCCATCGTTTTTGGTGCTCTCGGTGGTGAGCCAGCTTTCTATATCCATCACGAGCGCGCTAAAATTACTATCGTTCGCATCGACCTCGGCAAACAAGTAAGAGAAGAGGCCCTGGGCAATGATGTCACTCAAGCTCCAACTATAGGGCTTCACCTCACCTGTTCGCCCGGTTGGAACCGCGATGTCACTCCCAGGCATCTGCGGCGCATAAAATGCAGCGTTCTCGAACGGTTTGGGGTCCGCAATGCCCAACGCTTGCCAGTCCGCCAAGTGCTTCTGTTCGTTATAGAGCGTGCTCTTGCGGTCAATGTAAAACAGATCGAGTCCCTTGACGTTCAGAATAATCGGCACAATGCGTAAACGGTTCTTATCGGAAGGGCGACTCCTAGCCTCTAGCCTCGCTTTGTGGAGCAGGAGCCAGATGACGAAGAGCAGAAAGCTCGATTTGGTGCCGCGTCCCGCCGAACCATTGACGTTCATATGCCCGCCGTTGGTCCCGAGCAGGTAATCCAGGTCGATGCAGCCGGGACCAGCAATCTGGTTAGCCCCATTCTTGATAAGCCCTATATCCAGGCTGTTTGTGATGTCCTCTGCCCCGTAAGCCGTACGCGCATCGTCAGCAGAGGCAAGGTAGACAGGGCTACGCTCTTGTGGCGGCGTGAAGACCTCTGAGCGCAGAATGCTGGCCGAGGCATAGGTAAAGCCGTCATTCTCGAAAGGCGGCTGATAATTGAGGTCGCCGTCAGCTTCATCTATTTCAGCCCCCATCGAACGCTTGCGGCTCTGTCGATACACCTCACTCACAATGGCATAGTAGGTATATGGAACGCCTGCGAGCCTGCTCAGACAGGTAATAAGCTGCGTCGTTTCAACCAGGGTATCAGGCGGAAGCCAGAAGAAGAAGTTTGTGCTGGTGGCCTCCTTCTGTGGCGGAGCACCGACACGCCCAATGCACAGCGAGCCGTTGATCGTTGAAGAGGTCGTGCCTCCATTGCCGTTCAGAGATACAGATTCGTCATCTATAGGGACAGAGGTAGCATCCTGATAAGAATCATCCATTGGGAAAATCTCCTTGCTCACAACTGGGTGAGATTGTAGAAACGAGAGACGATTTGGTCGCCACCAGTCATGGTTGCCCCCAAAATCTCCTCGGCTCGCTGAATCGGATAGAGCGAGACTGAGGCCCGCTCGTAACTTTTGTCTTTGCAGCGATACTCGCACACCATGCGAGATAGAGCGTCAATATAGGTCGAATCTTGCTGTAGTTGCAGGCGAAAGAATTTCTCTGGTATCTCTAACCTGACGATGCCCCAATCTGGCATAGCGCTGGTGGTGCTATCCAGGCGCAAGTACCAGGAAACGACCGTGATATGCTCCTGTGGGAGCAGAAATGCAGGCGTACGTTGACCAAATTGCAGATTGTAGTAGATACGCCACCCTTCATCGTGCAGGTAGTTGCGGTGGTGTCCCTTAATCATGCCCACGACTGGCGTGTTCGCTTCGTCGAAACCGCCCCGGCGCGGGTCCAGGCGTCCATCGACCAGGATGGGCACCTGTCCTGCTCGTACCAGAGCTTGTTTCTCTAACCGAATCATCTCATCCATCGAGCGGTTCTGTGTTGCCTTGCGCATCTCCTGAAAGTCGTAGGTCAGGCCCTCTTTTGGCTTTTGACAGGGCAGCAGACGAAAACCCTCGGCTTGCAGAGCAGCTGCAAAGCTCTCTACCTCATCCCAGGGAAACGGCTCTACGACCATCGTCACCACGCGCTCAACAATGTGCCACTCGCGCTGCAAACGGCGATTTGCATTGCACATCAGCACCGCACCGATTTCGGAAAGCCGTACCGGTATGGGAAAGCCCTCCACTGTCTGAAGCCAGGCCACTGTGCGTCCAACGTCCTTGCCATCTATGAAAAGCTTTGGGTTATGAGCCTCCGTGGCAGAGAGGGTAACATTACAGGTATCAATCGGCACCCATTCTCCGACTTTCTTTTCATAGTCCATCTTAGGTTGTTCCTTCTTTGGCACCTCTCCGATTTCTATACTGTCATTAAGCAACAGTGGACGTATCGCATCATCGCGCATTCTGTGCGCGCCATTACTTCGTAAAAATTCAAGCCCCATACAAACACTTCTCCTCACTACTCTCAATTCAAATGTGCCGCCACTAGCGGCAACAAGTGCAGATCTCGTAATCGTCGGCGCATGGCTGTCCCGCTCACCAGCATCTCGGTCGCGAGTCGCCAGATCAAGTCATCGCCGCGGAAATCGGGCGCGTAACGTGTGAAGAGATACTGTACAGCCTCAGCAGGCATGAGCAGCTCGGCAGCAAACTGATTAGCCTCTTTTTCCATCTGGTTATAGGAAGGAAGATGAAGATGCGGTGCATGGACGACTCGCCCCTCAGGTAGATCATCTGCGTTCTCGTCGGCGGAGAATAAGGCCAGCCCCTCTGTAATCTCAAGCGGTTCGTACGAATCGCTCAGTCGCTGCTCACGAAGAAGCGGATAAAAATGGAGCACGTAGTGGCCAAACTCATGCGCAACCGAGAAGCGACGACGCACTAAGAGATCGTCGCGCTCGACGAAAATATATCCATTGCTGCTATCGACATAGATATACCCCGCCAGCGGCTCCTGGTTCGCGCTGCCTATCGGCTCAAAAATGGCCCCACGCCGCATGAGAAAGTGTGATGCGACCTCACTCGTTAAGCCCACCAGTTCTATGCAGGTCAGGTTATAGCCCCCTAGCAGCTCATTGAGCACAACTACTCGCTCCTGCTGCGTTGGCGGTGTCATCGCACAGATGCAATACAGTTCCGCAATTGCATCTGTAATCGTTTGTGACATAGCTTATCCCTCCTCCTCTTCTGTCGGAAGCTTTTGTTCTGTCTCTATTGCCTCTTGCATCGGTGGTACTTTCTTCTGATAGAGCTGTTCATGCTGGCGTCGTGTTGCCGCAAGCTGCGCCATACCCTGCTGTCTGCCCGACGTAAGAAAGAGCGCGGTCTGGCTAAAGAGCTTTTGTAGCTGCTTGCTCGCCTGCACGCCAAGCTGTGCGAAGAGCGTACGTACTCCGTGTAGGCCCAACTGCTCTGGTAGCGCCTGATTCGATTGGCGAAGCCGTTGCACAACGCTCAGCAGTTCCCGCTTGACGGAGCCACGGATCGCCTCATCAGCTTGCATCCGTGCGACCACATCGCTCACTGTCAAAGGTGGCATCTCTTCAAGCGTAAGCGGCGTTTCCAGACCGGAGGGCAAAAGCTGGAGCAAAAGCTGCCGCACCTGTTCGACTTCATGCTCTCGCTGCTCGTATTCCTCCTCGGCAGCGCAAGCGGCGTGTACCTCCCAGATCAGCGTTTCCAGGTCCGCGTCCTGCTCGGCTTGGGCGAGGACTTGAGACATTACCTCGAAATCATTCCGCTCAAAAGCATCCATATAGCGGTGTAATGCCCTCTCGCGTGAAAGATGCTGCTCTCGTGCGTTCTGCTCATTCATTGCGTACACTTCCCTCTCTCTCCAACGCTACACGTAGCCGTGCTCTGGCTCTGCATAGCCGTACCTGGGCTGCCGTATAAGCACATCCCAACCGCTGAGCCAACTCCTCACCATCTAATCCCTCGATAATGGAGAGGTGCAAAACCTCTCGGTCGCTTGCTGAAACAAGGGAAAGCAGATATTCCGCCTGCGCTCTGGCCTCAATCTGCTGCTCCATCCCATCACTAATCAGCGTGCTGGTTAGGGTGAGTGAAGCGAGTACAACCTCTGCTTCCTGCCGGTCATGTTGTAGAGCACTGAGGGGAATTTCTGGCTTATGCTTTGCCTGCTCGGCTCTCTTCTTGCTAATGATATGTGTTGCAATACCGAGCAACCACGCGCGTGGCGGGCGAGCAGGATCGAAGGAATGTGCTGTCTTCGTAGCCTCAATATAGACTTCGTTGAGTAGCTCTAGCGCCACCTCTTGCACCTCTTCAGGCTTTGAAGCCAGTCCCGCTTTACGCACACGACTCCGAAAAATGCCAATGATAGCGATTGCATCTTGCTCAATATACTGCAACAGCAATCTGGCAATATCGGGCGGTTTTGTGTCTATGCGATCCTCAGCTTGCTGTTGTTGCATTGAGGTTCTCTCCTCCATATATACCTCTTCATCAAAGTAGCGACAAGTTTTTGCCGTTCACTTATATATTGGATTTCCAACTCCAAAATATTACACTAGAACAAATATTCATATACTTCTTCATTGCTATCCAGCAACAGGTTTTACAAACAATCAGAGGTAGCACAGTGTTGATGGATAGTAAATGGCATAATTATAAAACGATACAGCAACGATTATATAACATATATTTCCTGTAGTGCGTGCTGTATTCCTCTGAATCCGGGTATGGACTATTACCAGCAGCATAGCATGTGCTTCCCCTGTATCTCAGTATTTCATCGCATTGTAGAGGGGTACAACTAATTCATTTGTAGAGCTCTGTTGGAAGTGGAAAGCAATGCAGCATCGATGGCTTTTGCCTGTTGCAAGGCACGCACATTGATAATCAGATAGGTGAGGGTATTGAGATTGACAACCGAGCAAGTATTGCAGACTTTAGGATGCGCAATACCAACTTCTTTGGCTTGGTTATTGATACGCTCATAGGCAGTCCGCTGGCAGTAGAGCGGACTGATGCAGTCCGGGGTGACGCGTTGAATGCCTCCACGTTTCCAGTTGTCATCCTTGACACAGCCTGTGCCTTTGGCAAATTGCACATGCTCGTAGGTCGGCCCAGTCCGCTAGAGAAAGAGCAACGGACTGGGGAACTGCCCAAGGGTCCGCACGGTCTGCGCATACAAACGGGTCAAGCTCACTGGAAAAACCTGGCACGCTCTCTGACTTTTTCCGAAGTTACCGTGGACGATTTTCCCAGTTGCTTCTGACTTTTTCCGAAGTTAATATCAGTAAGACCCTTTGCATGAATTCCATGCTAAACACCCTCTTCCTTCAAGCAGCGTCATCTATGTACTACCAGTTGGTATATTCACAGGCATCTACTCCCCTGTGTTCTCATTCTCATGGACTGGTAGTTTATAGATGGCCTAGCCTGTAGAGGGGCTTCATACCATTTTCCTGCTAGTTAAAATGACGCGATTCCAAATTGGTTACACGAGATAAAGGATATAAGGAGTTTAATACCTCACTTATTGATTGACGTTTGGACTAAGAGGAAGTAGCGGAACCCCTCAAGAAGTTCCGTGGAAAGTGA
>VBJK01000394.1 GCA_005879655.1 Chloroflexota bacterium
TCGCAACGCTAAACTGGCTCTGCTTCTCTATCGTCTGCCCATCAACCATGATGATCACCTTATTCTGATATGGTCCAGCTGCATCGGAGGGCACGATGCTTGGCGAAGAGATGGTGGAGACTCCTGTCGGTAACATCACGGTTTTCCGGTTGAGGAAGATCTCTCGGTCAAACTGGGCAGCATTGTTTGGCACGGCGAGATTGGTTACTTGCCAGGTGACGAGGGCATTGACGGGGAGACCTAGATTATCTACGATGGCGGAGTACCCGATGGTGTCTCCGGCGTTAAAGATAGTCTGCTCGTGACCATGCTGTTCGGTCGTGGCTCGCTCTACGGCAAAAATTGCCTGGGCAAAGGTTGTTTTGGGAAATACCATCACAGACAAAGGCAAAGACATGGCTATGAACAGCATGTATAAAACTGCACTGACAAGCCGTTGCCAAGACAGAGTACGAAACATACGTGTTGCTCCTTATTAGAGGCACATTATTAGAGGCACATTACTATTTGTACTTACTAGTACAAAAACGAAAGAGCAGATAGGGATTGGGGGTGGCATTGGGCGAAGTCCCCCTGGCGGGGTTTGGGGTGTCCCCAAAAATTCCCCAGCCCCAAACGGTTTTGGGATTGTGCACTAGTCAAAGGGCATGAATTGGCAAGGTGAACCAGAAGGTGGCTCCCTGTCCTGGACTGCTGTGGACGCCCACCTGCCCGCGTTGGCGACGAATGAGTTGCTGACAGATGTAGAGACCCAGGCCCAGACCTGCCTTCCATCCATTCTGGGCAGGGGTTTGGGAGACTTGGTGAAAGCGTTCCCAGATGTGTACTTGCTAACCTGGACGGGCTGGCTGGCAGGTGCAAATTTAAGAGCATTGGTCAGGTAGTTGCTGAGCACTTGTGTGATGCGATCCCGATCTGCATAGATGAAGATTGGGTCTTGTTTGGGCAATTCCAGGGTGATGAGGCGTGTGGGATGAGCTGTCTGATGATCCTGTACAATTTCGTAGACCAGACCAACCAGATCAAAGGTGGCTAAGCGTAACTCCACTTGGTCCTGTTGAATGTGAGAGAGATCGAGCAGATCATTGATCAGTCTCTGCTCCACCCGTAATTGTTGTTGACTACGAACCAGCATGGCGAGTACATCTTCTACCATTTTTTGCTGCTCATCCTCCATCTGTGCTGTTTGACCGAGTAAGCGCGTGAGCCGACGCTGCGCGAGTTGCACATTGCCTTGTAGGGCCGTGAGTGGATTCTTGAGTTCGTGGGTAACTAGACTTACAAAGGCTTCGCGCTGCTGTTCAAGGGCTTTGCGCTCGCTAATATCGCGCGCAATTGTCGAAGCACCAATAATAGTACCACTACTTTCCCTGAGAGGGGAAATGGTGATGGAAACACTCACCAAGCTACCGTCCTTACGCACACGTGTCGTCTCGTAGTGTTCTATACGCTCACCATGGCGAATACGTTGCATAATCTGGGAAAATTCGTCAGAGTTTTCCGGTGGGAAGAGGATTAATACTGACTGGCCTACTATCTCCTCAGCGTGATAGCCGTACATACGCTCTGCGGCAGCATTCCAACTGGTAATGATACCATTGAAGTCTTTACTCAGGATAGCATCGTCCGATGAGGCAACGATGGATGCTAAGTGAAGAAGGGCTTCCTCTGCACACCTGCGGTCGGTAATGTCGCAGATGTTGCATTGGATCACCTCGTGTCCATTCGCTTGAAACAGGGTACTGATCCAGTCAATGTAGCATGGGCTATTGTCTTTAGTGACAATTTTGACCTTCTCAAGGCGTAGCAAGCGGTCCTGCTGCAAGCGTTGGAGAAATGCGTGTTGGGTAGGCTGATCTGGCAGTAATCCCACCTGCCACAGTTCTTGCTGTACAATTTGCTCACGGGTCTTATTCAGGAGATGGATGATGAAGGGATTAGCATTGGTAATGAGGCCACTATTGGGATCGACGATGAGAATACCTTCGTTAGCCGCCTCAAGGAGACGGCGGTAGCGGTTCTCTGAACTGCGCAGGCGCTCCTGCATTGTCCTACGTTCCTCGACCTCCACCTTTAGGGACAGAGCTTTCTGTTGCAACAGACTCACAGCGCGTAGTCGCTCGTCTGAGCTAGCAATCTGGCTATAGCCTTCATGGGGGATGACATGAGAGTGTAGCTCACACGTCTGAGTGAAGAGTGACTCGTGCTCTTGCCCGGCGAAGAGCGACATGGGATAAGCACAAAAGAGCGAAAAGGGATGTGTGCTACTGCGCAAATCGTTCCAGAGCGCTTCCAGGTGGAGTGCAACTGCTTGCTGGCTCTGTTGCCACAACAAAGTCACCATCTCCCCAAAGATACGCATCGGCTTCGATCCCTTGTTTGCCTGCTCAATAACACCGCCAACGATATGAGTGAACTGTTGCGCATCGAGTGACCCATCCCGCGAAATTTGAGAAAGGGTTTCAGCAGCATCAAGGACAAAGTACTTTCCCTGTGCACGGGCCTCGGAGAGATCAAGCCCATTAGCTTGCAAGCGGTGAGTCAGGCCCTCCAGGTGTGCTGGGGTTATGATGGCGAGACAAGCTGCACCACTACCTAAGCCAGCCCCAATGAAATCACTGACTGCATCAAGAAGAAATTCGTCTATATCATAGAATTGCACAAAGTGGTCTAGCTGGCTCATATCACTCCAACTGATAGTGGGGGCAAGTTGTCGTGTGGGAAGCAACTGGTTGCTCTTTACTGCATTGGGGCCAGAATAGGTTTGTATCATATCTGGTGGAAGCGCCATATAGCTTAATCCTTTCTCTGTGTGGGAAATGCATCTTTTCTTAATGTACACCCTGCTAATCGGCTTTCGCAAGGTCAACTATGAGGAAGTCTCCCTAACGAACACTCTACGAGATTCGACAAGAAAGTGCCGATGCCAATGAGTAACAATGGATGTGTGGAGCTTCTTAGCATATATATTCAACCTTTATCTAATTATACGTATGAGACGTAGGGATGGGTTGCATATAAATATTTTCATAGGCGCGGACTTTAGGGGGGGTCCAGGGGGCTGTTGCTCCCCTGGTGGGGTGTGGGGTGTCCCCACATACCTCAAATCATCACTTTCGCCGCTCAAGGCGGCAACAAAAGTGAGCACAGAGGGAAGCTCTCTGCTCAAGTTCGCCCCTATGGAGTTGCATCTAAGAGATGCATGGACTCTAGATCTTGCTCGATCTGCTCAATCTTGCCGGGTGAGCGACGCCCAACGATAAAGAGCCATACGATACCTATAAGCATATAGGCGATGAAGATATATGGGAAGAAGTTGGTAGGGTATGCGGGAACAGGATAGAACAGGCTGATTGCGGGATAGAGCAGACACAGTACAGCCAGTGCCGCTACTACAATATGCCCCGCACGCAACCTACCGTCCTTATACTGGTAGACCGGAGCAGCTATAGCAATCATAAAGTAGACCGTGAGAAAGCCTATCGCCCCGAATATACCAACATCATTATAGACATCCTGTGTTGCCATACCTGCTAACGTCAATATAGTTGGCACAAGAACCATCACAATGATAGTGATGCTAACGGCAATATGAGGCGTCAAGTTGGTCTTATGAGCACGGCCAATGACTGAGGGCAAGATTTCGTGGCGGCCCATTGGGAAGAGAATGCGTGCCCCGGCATTGAG
>VBJK01000395.1:0-2938 GCA_005879655.1 Chloroflexota bacterium
TAACAGATAGCGGCGAGTAACAGATAGCGGCGAGATGGGCCACGAAACAAGGAGGGACCCCTGAAGATACGAACGTTGAGACAGATCCTGCGGCGTCGAGGCTACGAGAAGCGACCAGGGCGCGGCAGTCATTCGGTCTGGACCCACCCAAGAGCACCAGACAAACCCATCGTGTTATGCGGATCTGCTAACGATGATGCGCATCCGTACCTCGTAGCGCGTGTGTTAATCAGCCACAAAAGGAGAAGACATTGACTGACATTGACTGGTTTGCTCTCCTCTGGGGGATAACGATGCTCATTTTCATTTCCGAAATGCACCTCATTTCTGCTACCCTGAGGAAAATTGAAGCCAACACCGCAAAAGAAAGGAATGACATTCATGCCACCAACACCTGATACATCACCAACGCCCTCCGCGAACCAGACGGATACCTCCATTTTGCTTTTCCCGCCAATTGTGCATGTGCTCTTCGGGATCGTGCTGGTGATCGTCTTTTTAGTCGGCTGCATCATGAGTATGCAGACCTCGGAGTCTTGGATCAGGAGCCTGCAACAGGCCAGTCTCGCTCCTGACATCGCCATTTTCGGTCAATTTCCACTCTTCTTCACCGGCAAAATGGATGAGGATACCTCGATTGCCTTTGTGTTCGCATTCACGGTTCAGTGTGTTCTGTTAGTCACCAAAATTGGACTGGCAAGTGTTCACGCCCGTGTGGCGAAAAAGCTCGGCAACGTTACCCCCACGGCACTCATGCAGAAGTCTGCTAAGAGGCGCATGAGTGTATGGGGTTGGCTCTCCAATATCGCTTTGGCCCTCAATGCCATTGCTGACATTGTCTATGCATGGCATCTGGGCTTCTGGCAGGCGATGGCCTTTAGCGCGGTGATGTTCATCGCGACGTTCTACTTAGGCACATTTGGCATTCAGAATATCAGTGCTGGCATGACCGGCATGAACAACTAGGAAGGAGTGCGCGTCTCGATGGACGAGCAGGAACCAATTGAGCAGGAGCCACCAATAACTCCGCAGGCAAGAGCACTGCAAATTAAAACCGGTCTCGTGATGGGGATAGTTGCAGGTCTAACCGATCTGACCTTCCAGGGTGGATGGACCGGTCTTGCTGTCGGCGGTGTGGCTACGTTCCTGCTTGCTAAATCTAGTCCTGACATCGCAGAGGATGTGAAGGAGAGAATAGAGGAATCCAAGGAGATTCTTGCACAGGCCAAGGAGGTCCTTCCCTTTTTGACTGGAAGACCAGCCGGTGCAACGGGCCGTACATGGTATCAGCGTGCGATGGGCATTTATCCAGAGATCGATGAGAGCGTCGTGGTTGATACTGAAGATACCCGTACATTGGGTGAACTCATGACTGACATCGCAACCATGCCAGATGTTCGCCATGAGGAAGAGGATCAAGTCGGAAGGCTTGATCCTGTCGACCGCACGGTGAACACGTATGGAGAAGACGATCCGAGAGAGGATACTGCAATGATTGCGGAACAGGGGATTTATCCAGACCTGCCACCGCTCACCATCTTTGAGGCTCTCCCAGAACAGTCAATCATGAGCCGTGACGAAGTCCGACTCATGGAACAATCGCTTTCCGATCTGCTCAACGGCTTTGGCGTTCACGTCGAAGTTCAGCCTGAGGCGACCATGATCGGACCGCGCATCATCCGCTTTGGTATCGTGCCAACAGGCAAGCCCGTCATGGTGGAGAATACGACCCCCAAGTGTGATGACCATGGACGTATCGTCTATTCCAGTCGGACCCACGTCGAACAAATCACCAATCGTGAAAAAGACGTGCAGTTAGCCCTGGGTGCTGAGTCTATTCGCATGCTTCCACCCGTCCCAGGCAAGCGCTATGTGGGAGTTGAAATACCCAATCCGTATCCAGCATTGGTAGGACTTGTCGATGTGCTGGCAGGTAAAGAATATCAGCAGGCCCGTGCAAAGTCCAAATTGGTCTTCACGCTGGGGCAAGATGTGGCAGGCATGGTTCGCTTCTGTGATATCGCGAAAGCTCCCCATCTGCTCATTGCCGGACAAACTGGCGCGGGCAAGAGTATGCTCATTAATGTCCTGATTGCTTCTCTGCTCACACAGGCAACGCCTGAGGAGGTACGACTCCTGATGATTGATCCCAAACAAGTGGAATTGACTCCTTACAATGGCATTGCTCACTTGCTTGAACCAGTGGTAACCGATGTGACGCAGTCGGTAGTCTTGCTCAGTAATGCAATCGCTGAGATGGAGCGGCGGTATCGACTTTTCTCACAGCTTGGAGTGCGCAACCTTGAGGGCTATCGCAAGAAAAGACTGGAGATGCTTGCACAGGGTGACAGGTCCCTGCCAAATTTGCCTGCTACTGTCATTATCATTGATGAATTCGCTGACTTGATGATGACGACTTCAAAAAAGGATGACGTGGAAGGGAAAGTTTGTCGTCTGGCACAAAAGGCCCGTGCCACAGGCATTCATCTGGTCATCGCGACCCAGCGACCCAGTACGAAAGTGATTACCGGTCTGATCAAGGCAAATATCCCAACGTGTATTGCTCTCAAGACCAAGTCTGATATTGATTCACGCATCATCTTGGGTCAAGGGGGAGCTGAACGGCTTCTTGGCAATGGCGACATGCTCTACCTCCCATTCGACGCTGCTACGCCAATACGCATCCAAGGAGCTTTTATGACTGACCAGGATGCCCAAAACCTTGCAGACTACTGGCGAAAGACGGATGGAAGTCCCCACAACTGGGCTGATGAGAGCGATGCGCCACCATTTGAGGACTTACGCCCTGACGGCAATCCAAACGAGGCACAAAAGAATGAGCGTTACGGTAACGACGAGGAGGCACAGAATGCCCCTGAATATGACGATTTTGACCCTTACGGCGAACACCGTAGCGCTTACGGTAACGACGTTACGG
>VBJK01000395.1:2949-4256 GCA_005879655.1 Chloroflexota bacterium
TGTGTCGAAACATCTGGATAACAGTTTGCAAGCCTTGGGTCTCTCGACAGCACAGAGAAATCGAGACTTTGCACGCAGCATTTTGAAACAACAGGGATTATGGAAGGAGAAATAAATGGCACGTGTACAAAGAACAGATATCACCGTCACTGTCGAGGAATGGCTGAGTAAGAGATTTTGGGGTCAGATGGTCCTCTGGTTGGGTGACCATATCAAAGATCCGCATTTCATCACATCGTTCACCTTATGGGCAGTGAAGGCGGCAGCACGCGTACTGGAGCCATTGCTTTTGTTCTGCGCGGCCTACCTCATGGTTTCGATCGGCATCAAGTCACTCATGCAACCAGGTCTGCATGATTTCTCGCTTTCCGTCCTCACGGGCGCACCCGATATCATCCTGCCTGGGGGATTTGTCACGGTCTGGCAAAAGTTCGCAAAGAAAGAGTATGTTGGAGCCTCACTTCTTACTCTGCTGCTTGCGGTTATGGCAGTGCTCACGGGCTTTGCTAACGCCGACGTGTTCAAAGTGATCAAGCTTGAGGAATCACAGATCACGCAATTGCTGTTCTGGCGTGCGATGATCGGCATGGCCTATAGCACCACCGTCATTATCACGTTACTCACCAAACATCAGGCACATGAAGAGACCGTACACCTGCCAACAGTCCATGCTCGGATTGACTCCCTTCACGCTGAGATTACCGAACAACAGCGAACATTTGCCGAACAAATGACCGAACGAGCGAACACCATCAGCTTGCAATTAGCGCAAGTCACCGAACACTTGAACGAACAATTTCGTTCGCTTGGGATGGTGGTGACCGAACAATTGCAGTCAGTCACCGAACAGATCGCAGATCCATTCGCCGAACAAACGAACCGAATGGAGGTGACCGAAAACGAAGGGTTGCCGAACGAAACTGAACAGCAGATGATGACTTGCCTTGCACCGATTTTGCAAACCCTGGAGCAATACGTACAGGTGCTTGCCGTGCTCCCAGAGATGCACAGCACGCTCGGACAAATCGAGCAGAGTACTCAACGCCATGTCTACACGATGGTTGAGGAGGTCACCAGCCTGAAAACGACGGTGCTAGAGCAGTCACGCGCCCTTCCAAAGTTGCTTGAACGCGTAGTGACCGTTCAGCCGTTGCATCACGCCGAGGTCCCCCTTTCTAACATTCGTCAACTCCCCCGAACGAACAGATCCGAAATGGGACCGAACACTGAAACGAACATTCTGGATAAAGGTTCGTTCGTTCGCCAATGTCTGACCGAAAACCCGAACATTCGCAACAGCGAAATCC
>VBJK01000396.1 GCA_005879655.1 Chloroflexota bacterium
GTATGCCTCCCAACGTTACAACTTGCCGCCAGATAACTTTGTCCAGCCGGATAATGTTCACCGGGGTAGCGGCTCGGCCAACACAGGCTTATTGCCCAACTTTAATGAGCCGACCGTTAGCGACTGGTTTATTGATGGGACAATGCCCACAATCCATGGGAGTAGCAACCGCAACTCACCTGAACAATGCATCCTTTTCTGGCGCTGGACGAGATGCCAGGATAATAATTGTAATGAGTAGGTGTTTATAGTTGAAACTGTGACTTTAAAATACGGTAGGTGATAGAGAGCATTTCCGCTTTGGCGGCTTCCTGCTCAAAGAGCATTGCCGCCTTTGGCGCGTTATAGCCCTAGTGCAGAAACAAGAGAGGTGATAGCGATTGGGGGAGGCATTTGGCGAAGCCTTCCTGGCGGGGTTTGGGGGTGTCTCCAAATTTCCCCATTCCCCAAAGGGTTTGGGGATTATGCACTAGGACTCTTGGCTCTCGACTGTACTTCAACAAACTGGCAGCAAGTTATTGCCAACTAGAGGAACAATGGCCAAAAGAACCTTTAGTCAGTGCACTAGAAGAGGTATTCCAACCTTGGTAACTCAGCTACGTGATGCGCTAAAAGCTCTCAAGAGGGGCTAATTTGGTAGCGGCGACAGGAATCGAACCTGTGACACAGGGCTTATGAGTCCCTTGCTCTACCGACTGAGCTACGCCGCCTTAAACAGGCTCTCCAGGCTGTTCATTGGGTTCCATTTTTGGTGTCCGTCCCTTTGTCCCAACTGCCTGTACGCTTTGTCTACATCACTATACTATCATACCCTGTCAAGAGTCTCTTTGCGGAATTTTGTAACTTCATGACGTGCAATCCGGCAGAGCTTTACCCGGAGCTTTGCAACTTACCAGCCGATAGGACGTATCTAACCTTATATGAGATATAATCTAATAGGTAAACTTTTCTATCCAAATTTTGGCACAGGATAGGAATTCTCTAATATGAATGAAAAGCATGCATCAGCCGCTATAGCTATAGCGCCACATACAAAACTACGTCTGCCTTCTATCCGTATATTCAGCGTTGTCTGCGCACTACTCCTCACACTGTGCAGCAGCGTATTGACGGCGTATGCAGACGGCCAACCAGGCGGCAATATTACAGATCCAGTAGTGCGGGCAGTTGATATTGCCAAACCGTCGGTTGTACGCATCATTACCGCCGTCGCTAGCCGTCTGACAGTCCATTTCGCACCCGGAAACGATGTCGTCTTTCCACAAAACACTAGCAATGGAAATAGTTATCTCATAAGAATATCTGGCAGCGGTACCTTTATTACCTCTAAGGGAGATATTCTTACAGCTGATCATGTTGTCAATCCCGCTCAAGGTCAAGGCTTGCAGGACGCTCTGTACATGAGAGCAGCCGAGGATGTGGCGAACTATATGAACCGCAACGTTAAGGCCGGTTCAGCACAGGTAACAGCCACTCAGGTAGCGGAGGCACTCGCTAGTGCTCAGTTGCAATCAACGACAAACTTTGATAAGCCAATCAGTGAAGTATTCCTGAGTACAGATTATACTGGACCATTGGATGCAACGAATATTGGCAATATTGCAGCCAATCTTCATGCCTCAGTTGATAGTATCAAGCAAGAGAGCGCCGTTGATCAGAAGGACGTTGCCATTATCCACGCTGCTTTTACCTTCGATACGCCTAGTGTACAGCTGGGTGACTCATCAATGGTGCAGCAACAAGATGTGTTGACGATCATTGGTTTCCCCGGCAATGGGGACGTGAGTCATAAACCAACCGATCTACTAACTTCTTCAGTAAATAAGATTATCGTTAGCTCTATTAAAACGACCGACAATGGTGCACCCGTAATTCAGGTGGGTGGGAACGTTGAGCATGGCGATAGCGGTGGTCCTGCGTTAGATAGTAAAGGTAATGTGGTGGGCATCGTCAGTTTTGGCTTAGTCAGTCCCGGCTCCACTGGCGGCACGAGCTTCTTACAAGCCAGCAATAGTGCGCGCGAACTGACTATGCTGCGAACACTCCCAACCATTGGTATAAAGCACGGCAGGAATTTCAGCAACTGGCGACCAATTACCCAAGCTTTAAGGCGATTACACCCTATCTGAACTATACGACGACACAGGCACAAACCGAGACCACAACACAATCCGGTAGTACAACCGATAAACCTGGGCAACCGTTTAGTATATTAGGGCTGACATTGATGATAGCCTCTCTCGCCTTACTTGCCCTGCTCACCGTGTTCCTTTTCGGCGTGGCATTGCGACTGCGCAAGAAAAAAGCACAGACAGTCCCGTTTAATGGACAGCCCGACAGTACGCCAGCAACACACACAAGAGCGGGCGCTCTTGTGCCGCAAACCCCGCTTACCCTAACACAAGAAGATGGCGATATGGCAGCTTTTGGTGCGCCTCCACCAGGTAGCACTATGCCACAAGGCTTGCTTCCACCATCCACACCGCCAGTAAATATCCCTTCCACTACGCAACAAGGGACAGTTATACCATTCACGCGACCAGCCGCTATCCCTTCCAGCACACTCACGTCATACGTGTGCTGGCGTTGCGGTCATCTCAACCAGCCCGATACGCGCTTTTGTGGTATCTGCGGCGAACCTGCACCTCAACCCCCACAACGCCGACAAGTAGAGCAATAAGCTCCTCCGGCCCCCCGCGCAGGGCACCCACAAGGAAGTATTTGGGGACACCCCAAACCCCGCCAGGGGGCAAAGCCCCCTGGACCCCCGCTTAACGCGCATGCCTATGGGCACCCATAAGGGATGCCTCTACAATGGTACGGCCTCCCAAGCGTGACCGTACCATTGTAGGGGCATCCCTTGTGGGTGCCCTGTAAGGGTGAACGCCCGTTCTGTAAGGCTTGTTTCACCGGTCTTGTCCCTTGTGGGTGCCCTGCGCGACGGCGAGGGCTTATTTCACTGGTATTGTCCCTCGTGGTTGCCTTGCGCACCCCCATACGGGTTAGGCACCCATGATGTTATAACCAGCATCCACGAAAAGAACTTCACCGGTGATCGCACGAGCAAGATTGCTACATAGGAAGAGGGCGGTATCACCAACCTCACTCTGCTCAATGTTGCGCCGTAGGGGAGCAACCTGAGAGACCTGCTCACGGAAACCAGTAAAACCGGAGACGCCACGAGCTGCTAGTGTATTAAGCGGACCAGCGGAGATAGCATTGACACGAATATTGTGCTCACCCAGCTCAAAGGCTAGATAGCGTACACTGCATTCAAGCGCCGCCTTCGCTACCGCCATCACATTGTATTTCGGCATTACCCGCTCACTCGCCATGTATGTCAGCGTGACCATACTGCCGCCACCGCTGGCCTTCATTAAAGGGGCGGCGCGTTTCGCCATGGCGATGAGCGAATATGAACTGATGTCGAGCGCAGTATGGAAGCCCGCGCGTGTCGTGTCAAGGAATGGATTCTCTAGCTCAGTAGGAGGTGCAAAGGCGACAGAGTGAATGAGGATGTCTAGCTTTCCCCCAAAGATTTCAGCCGTTCTGGCGAAAGCGACATCTAGCTGATCATCCTCCTGCACATCGCAAGGAATCAATTCAGTACCTGGAATCTTGTTTGCCAGGTCGCGCACAAATTTCTCCATGCGCTCCTGATAGGTTAGTACCAGTTGCGCGCCTTCAGCTGCCAGCGCCTGCGCGATCGCCCAGGCAATCGAGCGATGATTACCCACGCCAAAGATAAGTGCTTTTTTCCCTTCCAACAAGGACATAAACATATCTCCTCTCGAAATAATTGATGGTTAGCGCTTAATGGCATAGCGACGACTAAGCCAGCCACTCATGCCATTAGCCAGATTATATACCTTCGTAAAGCCAGCAACCAGAGCAATCTCTGAGGCCATAGCGCTACGTTGCCCCATAGCACATACAAAAATAACCTCTTCATCGACAGGCAGGTCTAAATCCTTAAGTGCCTTGCCAAAAGAATAGACCCCATTTAGCGGAACTAGTACCGCTTGCTCGATATGCCCACGTTGCCACTCATCCAGTTGACGCACATCGACTACGCGTACACCTGCTTCGATCATACTTTTGGCTTCGTCTGTACCAATGGTCGTGTATGGTAGAACTTCTCTTTCATCATATGTCATTTTTGTACTCCTCAATGCTTCTTCGTTTGTTCATTCTCATATTGCTCCAGCCAGAGCCGCCCTAATAATGTAGGAGTAATGATATATTCGTCACCAAGAAAGGACATGGTGAGCAAACCCTGGTCCTCCATCTCACGAAAATCGTCGGTAATGAGATAGTAACTTCGCAACATACGTGCTATGTCACTTTCGGGCAACCGCTTCCAGATTTGTAAAGTGCGCAGGACAGCAGCATACTTAGGACTACTGTCATCGACTGCTCGCATATATCTAAAACTCCTAAAAATAATGTCGGGAAATATCCTCACAGATAATTGCGTCCCTTACGTGCTCTACCTCGTATCAAGTGTGTGAGATTCTTTCATAGCTCCTCGATAAAACATCTGGTCATAGTTTAACAAATCTCTCTAGGGAGAGCAAGATATGTAGCGATTTCCTTTCAGATATGCTATAACGTCATTACATGTTCGACGCTCAAGGAGGCGCTTGCTACCATGCCTGATTCCTATCCGTCTGATCCTTATGAAACAACTGGCAGGACCATTCTAGCCAATACCGTTATCCGTAATATAGGACAACTGGTGACAGTCGCACAAGCACCACTGGCGGGGGCTAGCGGTCCATTACAAGTGTTGGAACACGCGGCTCTGGCTATTCACAAGGGCGTGATTGTGTGGGTAGGCAAGGATGATGGTCAGGAAACGCGCTTTGTACGCGATGCAACTGCCGATCAGAATGGCATTAAGATCATTGATGCCCAGGGAGCTGTCGTTACACCGG
>VBJK01000075.1 GCA_005879655.1 Chloroflexota bacterium
GTCATGCCCGTGGCGACGACGACCACTCTCCTGAACAGGGGCGCTAACACTCTCAGTATTGGCTGCTTCTTGTCCATCAGGCTGTTTTGCCGTGACAGCTTCCTGATTGATCGTGGCGCTCGTCGTACTCTCTGTTGTTTGCTCAAGTGATGCAGTATCGCTTTTCTCACGTGATGGCGTGGCGGGAGTACGCATGGTCGCATCCTTGGTCTCTTTCACCTCTTCGACCAATGGAGCAGTGGTAGCAGCCGGTGTGGTGGCACTACCATTGCTACCGGCAGGACGATCAAAGCGATAGCGACGTGCTGGCCGTGATGTTGCAGGCTCCGTGGCAGGTAGGGCAGGTGTCGCTGCTACGGGTGGAGCTTCTGGCGTTTCCACATGAGTCTCTTCGCGTTGGTGCCGTGCATAACGTGGCTGACGTATACGCGTTGCAGGCCGCAGTAAAGGTGATACTGCCCGCTCTACTGGTTGAGCGACAGTCTCCGTGGGAGCCGTTACATCCTTACTCGCAGGTTCTACCTGTACCTCATTTGTAGTTGCTGCCATGAGATTTCCTTGTTCCTTCTCTGCTACGGGAGCGGTTACTGTTGCCGACGCGACTGTCATATCTGCTATTATGGTCTCGGATGCTTTGCTAATTGTTTCGTCCGTGCTCTGTGCTAATCCCACTTCGTGAGCGGGAGGCATGGCGGTAGTTGGTGGTGTCTCTTCAGAAGTCACTGTAGGAGTGAGTTCTGAAGGCACCGTAGGAGTGAGTAATGCAAATGCCTCTAATTGTGATTCTTGCAACGAGGCATTCAAGCGAGCCTCGGCACGCTGAAACTCTTCAATAAATGCAGTGAAGGGGCGTACTATCTCAGTATGCTCATTGATCTGCGTAGCAGTATGGTAAGCAGGGTCCGTCTGTTCCGTAGCAAGCTCTGTCTGGGTTGTGGCCGCAGGAGCAACGCTCGTTTCAGCGCTGGCGGTAAAAGATGGTTCCGCATCTATCGCTACACCTGATTTTTGCAGTGGTTCAGTTGGCGTAGGAATGAGCGACTCCGCCTCAGTCACCACCGGTTGTTCGACTGATGAGATGCTAGATGCAGGTGCGGAACGTTCTACAGCCAGTTCGACACTGGTATGTACCAGCATAGTGGTACCAGAATCAGTTGGTACCGTCACAGGTTCCCCGGCCCGTGTGAGAGTCGCTTCGGCAACTGCTGTCGTGTTGTCCTGAGAAGCTTGACCCTGTTGATCGAAGGCGGAGGTTGCAGAGAGATCCTCAACAGAAGATCCGCTGGGGACCTCGTAGTGGATTTCCGTCTGTAGCCCGGTTGGAGCAACCGCTTCAAAAGGGGAAGATTCAACCTTCGTCTGCTCCTCTACTGATATCGTAGTTGCGGATACGACAATATCGTTGGCGCTTTCGGAGGCAGAAAGATGCCCAGCGACGGGTTCACCAACGTCGCTATGCTCGTAATGGGTATGTTGTGTTGTCACTAAGATCTCCAGTCTCAGTCACTACGGACCGGAGCACAGCGTATTCCCTATAGAGTGCGTTCGAGCGTGTTCATTTGTCGTTCTATATCCGACTGGAAGATAGTTGGGGCGAGCATATTCTGTTTTGGCCTTTTCCAGCTATACCATGTCTCAGGCGCAATGAATTGCGCGGCTACGGGCGGATGGCACCAGCGTCTCATGAGAGCGATGCTTTATAACAATGCCGCCCCTACATTATCCTCGACTGTCTCTTGCGTTCTTACGTTGCGCTTACGGACGATGGAAGAGTGGGCGGGATGCAACACGCTGGCACATTCCACAGCTCACTATTCTGTCTCAATCTTTCTCGGTCCGAACTTGTATGTCTATACCGTTAAGATCACTCTTGTACACCACCACTGAACGGCGGGACACTGGTGGGCACAGGACGAACATCAGATTCTCTTGTCTCGTTCGTCCCCACCATTGTTGGTAGATGACGATTTGAGCTGGTATCTTGCTGGCTGCCAGCTGTGTAAGACTCATGCAGCGTATGTTTTAGTGCTCCTGCATTCGCTACGTCGTCGGCATTTGCCGCAGAATGGATAGTACGCCAGACGGTAACGATACGCTCCACCGCAGTCACATGAGAAAAGACTGCAAGGAAGGCCAAGGCCCAGCTACCAGTATTTGTTAAGAGTCCGATTGCCAGGATGATTACGCGTTCGGGGCGGGCCAACAGTCCAGTTTTGCATTCAATGCCTAATCCTTCAGCGCGGGCTTTAGTATAACTTACCATGAGTGAGCCGACCACTGAGATATAAATGAAAGCGATCATCCAGCTTTGCTCGTGAGGAGCAGGCCAAAGAGTGTCTTGCAGGTTGGGGTGCTGTAATGCATAGTAAAGCAATCCCAACAGGATGATACTTTCCGAATAACGGTCAAGCGTCGAGTCTAAGAACGCCCCGAAGATGGTGGCAGCATTACGGACACGAGCCATTGCTCCATCGAACATATCAAAAATGCCTGCAAACAGCACCAGCACTCCTCCCCAAAACAAAAACCCTTGAGCTATGACTATTGCCGTCACGATACTGAGTAGTAACCCAATGACGGTTAGCATATTGGGGGTGATACCCAGTCGGGCCAGTGGTTTAATAAGCAGCATGGCTAATTGCCTGGCCCGTTGCTGTATGCGTCTGCTAAACATACCCCTATTGTACCACACTTGGTCCCAATAGCACTAGCTATTTTGGTGGAGAAGTTTACTCGCGCCAAACTTGCTCCTAATAGGAGTAGTTGTCAGGCAATTTGTGCCACATCCGAGCGAGCACGACGAGCTGCACGTCCCTTGCGGCTCACGAGGTAACGCCCCCAGCGTACATAGTCTTGCACACTCCACAGTTTGCCTCCTGGCGCGCTTAGACCTTGTGCAATCGCTTGGCGTAGATCCTGTGCTGTTGTACCGTCAAACCAGGTGAAGCCGCTACCAATAGAATTCGCGGTGTGTGCATCGCTGTTGCCGAGTTCGGGGAGGCCGTAGATTTCGCGGTTGGCGATCATGGCTACCTGATTGGCGTAGATACCACAGAAGCTAGCATTCCATGTTTCAATGCCATCGAACCAGACATCTGCCGCTTGATGAATACGGTCCATCACTTCTCTCTGGCAACTATGGCGGAAGAGGCGATGTAGTGGATGGGCGATGACGGCCAGACCACCTTGCTCATGAATAAGATCAATACTGCGCTCCATGCTCAGGCCGGGGGGGACACGCTTCTCAATGAAGAGGCCAAGCAGGTGGCCTTCTTTGGTCGTCACCTCTTCCCCAACAATAAAGTCGAAGCGGTATGAGCCTTGTCGCCAGAGATCGCGGGCGCGCAACGCACCTTCGATTACATCGTGGTCGGTGATAGCAATGATATCGAGTCTGGTGTTTTTCTGTGCATGCTCAAGGATTTGCTCAATGGTAGAACTACCATCGCTATAGGTACTATGCATATGCACGTCAGCCGTGCCACACTTGCCGGTGTATAGTGCCTGTTGAGCTGTCATCTGCTTGTGTTTTGGCAACATTGCTGTGCCCTTTGATGCATTGCGTGCTATCTCGGTCACTCTGTTGCGTTTCCTTATGATCATGCGACTCCTTTTCTATCTCATTATGGTCTGTGGTGTGAAAACGTCCTCTGCTCATACACTACCACAGCATCGTTAAAGTTCAGGCTTAACGTCTTGTAAAGCTGTGTTAAGGAAACTACATACTGTTAAACGGAAATAATGCCCCATTAACAAAGACATCTCGCAAGATGTAGATGTTTGCATATTTTGCTGGTAGGGAATGCAGAGAGAGATAATCACTTTGCTTTGTTTGCTCTTCTAGTGCCACAGCGGCCTCGATGGGGCCGGAGAAGTAGAGGCACGGTTGAGAGGTTATGTATAGGTGCCCGCGAGAGGAGTCGAACCTCCAACCATCGCATTAAGAGTGCGTTGCTCTGCCATTGAGCTACACGGGCATGATGACTAAGCTGATTGTGCAAACTAGCTCGTCGTTTCAGTGGAAATGATAGTATCATAGTTTTGCTTTGCCGTCAAGCATTAATTTTTTGTGGGTCTTCGTCCTTTGGGGTACTTGACCCCAAATCTCGAAGGATTTCACCTCAATTTTCGAATTTTTACTGTAGATTGGACTTGAGTTTGGCGCTTTCGGGATGTAGGTTTGGCGCAAAAAGTACTACTACTCAGGGAAATACTTGGTCTCAGATAACGTAAACGAAATACACGTACCCTGTGCAGGTCTGCTCTCCGCCCTGACCCTGCCGCCATGCGCAGTAATAATAGCTTTCACAATCGAAAGTCCTAGCCCGCTACCGCCCGTCGTATTGGCACGTGAGCGGTCGGCGCGATAAAAGCGCTTAAAAATGTGTGGTAGGTCAGCAGGATCAATGCCCTCGCCGGTATCACTGACCCAGATACGCAACTCACGTTGTTGTGGCTGAGCGCCAACGCTAATCTCGCCACCCGCCGGAGTGTGACGGCGTGCATTGTCGAGCAGATTGAGTAGCACCTGGGTGATGCGATCGCTATCAGCTCGCACCGCTGGCATCCAGTGTGGAATCTCATTGTGCAGTGTGATCTGGAGCTGCGTGCATTCTGGTTCAAGCACAGTTAAGGTTTCATCGACAAGCGTGTGTATCTGAAGTGGGGCCAGATCTAGCTGTACACGTCCCGACTCTAGCGAGGACATTTGTTGCAGTTCCGCGACCATGCGGCGCAAACGTTGTACTTCGCGTCCAATACGTTGGGCGGTCTCCTGACGTGCGACCGGATCAGGAAGCAAGTCATCGGCTAATGCTTCGCTGAACCCCTGAATGGCGGTCAGCGGTGTGGCCAGATCGTGCGCAATATTGGCCAGCATTTCGCGGCGAGCTTGCTCTTGCAGGCGTAGTTCATTCATGTCCGCCTCAATGGTTGCCGCCATCTCGTTAAAGGTCTGGGCCAGGATGCCGATTTCGTCTTGCGTTTTGGGTGGAGTCACGCGCTGCGTATATTTGCCCTGTTTCATTTGTTCGGCAGCCTCCGTCAGTAATTTCAGAGGATGCGTAAGCCGATGCGCGAGATATAGGCTGAAGAGCGTGGCCAGCAGTGCAACCATGATGCCCGTCTCTAGAATGCTAAGATTGACTTGACGGACAAGCATGGCGTCTAAGCGCAATTGCGGCTCTGAGAGAAACATTGCGCCGATCGTCTTGTGATCTGCCGTTTGCAGTGGGACACTGATGTATGCCGCTGAGTAGGTATTGTGGTGCGTGGTAATAGGAAAGTCTCCATAGATGGTTTTGCCGCGCAGTGCTCCCGCGAGGGCCTCTTTGAGTTGAGGATGCCCGCAACTATCCTGGGAGAGAAAGGCTGGTTGAATGCAGACTGGTTGATCGCCATCTGTATCGGCAATGGCAAGGATCAGCGGTGCCCTGATAGCTTCCACCATATTTTGCCAGCTTTCGCCACGTGAGTAATGATATTCGAGTTGATCGGTCCAGTAGCTGGCCTGTTCTTCTAAAGTTTGGCGTTGTTTAGAGGCAATGTAGCTCTGCGCGGCCAGGCCAATGGCCAGGGTAAGCGTGAGAATTGTACCCAGTACGACCGCGATATAACTTACGACGAGTTTCACTCTCAACTGCATGCCGGAGAGTGTTAAGATGCCCTGCCAGCTTACTTTCATAACGTGTTCAACTACTGTTTCTCGCGCCTTGCGGGCGCGTGGCGGCGTTAATCGGTGTCGGCACAAACTGGTAGCCTACGCCCCAGACCGTTTGGATATGATGCGGAACGTCTGCAATTGCCTCCAATTTTTTGCGTAAGGTGCCGATATGCACATCAACGGTACGGCCATCGCCGAGGTACGTATAGCCCCAGACCTGGTTAAGCAGAGCTTCACGTGTAAAGACGCGGTCAGGCGACGAGGCCAGGGTAACGAGCAGGTCGAATTCTTTTACTGTTAGTGCAATCTGTTGTCCTCTAAAGGTAACGCGGTGGGCAGGGATAGAGACGATAAGGTCTCCACAACGTAGCTCTTCACGGTTGGGACCCTTTTTCTTCTCGTCGTGATTGGTGCCTTTCTGGGTGAGGGTCGTCTGCCCGCTCACGGTACTGCGACGGAGAATGGCTTTTACTCTGCTGACCAGCTCGCGCGGGCTAAATGGCTTCACCAGGTAGTCATCGGCTCCTGCCTCCAGACCAGAGATGCGGTCCTCTTCTGCCTGGCGTGCGGTCAGCATCAGGATGGGAGTATTGGCCCAGGCGCGAATACGCCGACATACCTCCATGCCATCAAGCGCTGGCAACATCAGGTCGAGAATGACTAGATCTGGCTTTTCTCGCGCGTGCAACTCTAGACCAGCAATGCCATCGGCAGCACTCAATACGGTATATCCATTCTGTTCAAGATACAACCGTATAACTTGGATGATATTCACTTCGTCATCAATGATAAGAATCTTCATAGCACGTTATTATACGTTTTCTCTATTGCTTATGTTGCTGGCATCTATGCATGTCGGAGCATGATATGTGTACAATTTCTATGGGATGCGTTGATAGCGGAGTTACGGCATCGCTTTCAAAAAGCCCAGTCGCTCTAATGCAAGATACGCAGCTGCAACCTGGCCCTGCACGGCAAATTCGCCCTGGTGAATTAAGCTTAGCAATTCAGCAGGTGTCACCAGACGATTTTCGATCACTTCCGCTGGATCAAGTTTTTGTTCTCCCGTTTTACGAATATCGCGCGCCAGATACCACCAGATGCGTGTCACTGCACCAGTCGGATTAGCGAGCATATGGGCAAGAAATTCCATGTTGTCGGTGCTATAACCGGTCTCTTCCATTAGTTCGCGGTGTGCCGTTTGCACAGGATCATCCTCTTCCTCGTCGATACCGCCAGCGGGAAATTCCAGCACCTCCATACCAATACCATGCTTATACTGCTTATTGAGCAGGAAACGTCCATCTGGCGTCAAGGGAACGATGCCCACCCAGCCGCGATTTTCGATAATATAGTAATCTGGAATAATGGTGCCGTTCGGTAAGATCACCTCTTCACAGCGGATCTTTAAATAGGGTGTATGGAGTATTTGCTGCGTAGCACGAATTTCCCACGGGCGTTTAGCAATCGTCATAGAATATCCTTCTCAAGCAAAGTCAGCATACAGATAGTATATCATAAGCGTTTGTGCTGAAGATCATCTTGCACAAACGCTTATGATATACTATCGTCCTGCTGCTCTGGTGCATTTCCGCTTGACCCATGAGGATTTGGTGTGTAGACTTCCCCTGCTGAGAGGCAGAGGAAGCCAATGTCCTTTCCCTACCCGGTTGGGTTTGAAACTTGATACATGGCCTGGAAAGCCATACCCTGGGGAGTGATGGTACCATCAGGGGCGATCATCGGGAGGGCTGTATTGGTGACAGAATAGTGCATCGAAGCAAAGACGTGATTGGCGGCTAGCGTCCGAAGCGCTTTGGTCGTCCATGCAGTAATAAATGCGGCATTGTTATATTTGCCATCAGCGAAAGGTTGTCCATTGCCTTGTATCAATTGATTAGGGCAATAGTTCCACTCTGTAATGAGCAGTGGCAGGACCTGGCCAATGGTGCTTTGCATAGTACTACGTGCATCGTTGATATGCGTCGTCCAGTTATCGATATGAGTTAGGCAAACATCTGCTGTCCACATGTAACTACATGTATATTCATGCCAGCTAATCATATCTGGTTGAGGACGAGCATTCTGTAAAAAGGTCGCGAGGTAATTGCGATCATATTGATAATTGACTGGCCCAATGAAGATACCATTCGTGGCCAGCGGCTTGATTTTGGGAATGGCTGTGTTCCATGCATTGAGGTATTGGTTGACATCGATGCCAGCCAAGTCGTCCTCATTACTAAATTCATAATAGACGCGACTATTGCCGAAGACCTGATTCATGGCTTGCATGATGGCAACGTTATCTGCAACGAAATTAGGGTCTCGTAGACCGCGCAAGATGACGAGCGGGGCGGCACCGATGCTTTTGATGGCCTGTGCCGTCTGTATTTCTGTGCTCATCGAGAGGTTCGAGCGTACGGGCATACGTACTATGCGTACATGCATCTGCTGCATCAAATTGCGTGTAGCGGCGGAATTAAGAAACTGATCGCCTGTATCAAATAATCCAAGATTAGTCCCAAAAATATAAGGTGAGATGCCTGCATTCGGTGTATTTGGCTGTGTATTTTTTGTGTTGTTCCCGTTTGTTGCACCTTGTGGTACCTTGCCATCTTGCTGGCCCCGTATGACCCGGCCCTGGATGGTGACAGGGGTACCACCTGTCTGAGGACCGATTTGTGAGTCATGCGGTTGAACGTTGGGCTGTATCGGTCCTATGTGGGATAACTTTTGTAGGGCATTTGTGCCAACTGTGAGGTAGGCACCGACGCTGGCCACGACTAACACAAGCGTAATACAGGCGGCAAGGATTGACCTGAATGAAGACTTCCGTACTTTTTGCTGTTGTTGCAATGGCTCTGCTTGCAGCATCTCCTCCAATGGCAGAGCATCTTCCTCCATCACAATTGCGTGCTGTTTCAGCGTAAGTCGAGGCTGAGCAAGTTTGCGCGCTATGGGTACCGCCTCTAGGTGCGCACTGGTTTCTCCCTGGGTTATAGCTTCGTGTTGCTCGGTAGATTGAGGAAGCGATATGGTGCGAAGCTTTAATGTGAAACCTGGGCGAACAATGGGTGTTGGCCGTGTTGTCTTGTCTAGATCATCTGGTATAGAGAAACTATGTCCAGTCTCATCTTGTGAGGATGTGTTTGATGTTGCTTTCGGTGGCATGTCCATGAGTAACCGCCTGTTGTAGGTACCTGCGCTAGCTAGGCGGAGGAGGAAACAGGCGCTCCTTTCGGGTTGGTTGGGGGTGGGGCAACCCTCACCACTTGAGAATAAGAATATCCATCGCAGCGATGGACGGGCTGACAAAAGCGGTGTGGGACATCAGTGATTTTGCCATGCCGGGTTTGGATGGTAAAGGTTCTCGCAGCTTTAACTGTCACCCTGCCTACATGCGTCCCCGCGCACTTGAGTCGATCTGGCACCACCGCTCGCACCAGATCGGCAGTCTGGTAGCTAAAGTAGCGCTTGCACCTCTTGCGATGACTGGTCGGGAAGCCTAAATCGTTGGTATTGCACATTTTTCGTCTACTGTGACCAGTGGCCGTGATGAGCAATGGGATTACCCCCTCAGTGGAAAGAGGCGTAGGGGTTGATGCTCCCACGCAGGCCGCATCTGTCCAGTGGGCTTTTGGCAAGCCACGCACACTGCGGTTATAATTGGTCTGTCCACCTGAACCCGTTTCCAGGGGTAGCCCAGTGGCCTGCAAGCGCCGCGATAGTTCCCAACGGGTTGCGTTGACCGCTGTGGCATTTTTGAGAGGCGCTTTCGTCTGAGCTAGTACACGGCAGAGCCGTGCGGGCTGATCGGCCAAGAAGTCGCTAATATCCTGCGTTCCCTTGCGTCTATTGCAGGACTCGCAGGCTAGGCACAAATTACTGATGCGATCCGTGCCACCGCGTGCGCGTGGCACGATATGCTCCAGCTCTAAGGGCAGGTCCCTGGCTCCACAGTAGGCACACATGCGGTTCCACTTTGCGAATACATATTCACGCACCTCAAAACCGAAAAGCGTGTAAACAGTAGCCTTTCCCTCTTTGAGTAGCAGGCGTGCTCGCCCCAGATGCACGGGAGAAAGCGGCTGTTTGTCGGTATCGATGACAAAGACATGTGACATGACGGTCGTTGCGTTCCTTCTTTTTGTTTTGTGCCCCGTGGGGCCTCTGGTTTCCCAGGTGATACTCACCTCGACACGGTTATCAGTCGCTACTTTCCGCTCAGCACTGGTTTCTCCCTCTACGCCGGTTTAACTGAACGGTTCTAGGTTTACAAGCTGGTGAAGCAGCTGTAGGTAGGTTCTTTTACACTTGCTGATAACGTTGGTTGTCTTTCAAACCTCTGTCTGCTCAAGTTTCGGGCTTGAAAGTCTTGCTTCCAAGCCTCCACTGTGACACGTCACAGTGGGGGGACTTGACGTTTATTTTCCGCATTGGTCTTACTGTACTAGCTTTGTCTCAGGCACTCAAGTATTTAAACCTTTTGTCTTACTTTTTTTGCAGAACTGAGAGACTTTCTTAACCGCTACGCACAAAATTTTACGACTTTCCAACCTACTCTTCGGCAAGAGAGAAGCGCAGGTGAAAGAGAAATTCCCGGTTGCCATCGCGTCCAAGGATAGGGGAGTCTAGCTGGCCCTGTAGCTGAAAAGGAGTATGTTGAGGAAGCCATGCCTGTAGCTCTTGTAAAACACGCTGATGGATCTGTGGATTGCTAATGACGCCGGAGCCGCGATCTACTTCGCTTTTGCCCGCTTCAAATTGTGGCTTGACCAGCGCAACAATCCAGGTGTCCGGTGAAAAGGCCAGCAATGGCGCTAATGGCGCTAAGACCATGCGCAGTGAGATAAATGAGACATCGATCACGGCACATTGAGCTGGTTCGGGCAATGTGGTAAGGTGGCGAATATTGGTGCGCTCCATCACGACGACGCGTGGATCATTGCGCAGTGTCCAGGCTAATTGACCATGCCCAACGTCTACGGCATAGACACGTTGCGCACCTCGTTCGAGCAGGCATTGTGTGAAGCCGCCAGTCGAAGCGCCAACGTCAATAGCTATGCGTCCCGTGGGGTCGAGTTGGAAGGCGTCCAGTGCTTTTTCGAGCTTTAAGCCGCCACGGCTGACGTACTTAAGTTCGGGTGTTGTCTCGGCCAGACGACAGGGAGTATCGAGGGGAATCATGGTGCCTGGTTTGTCCACCATGCGCTCCCCTACGTAGATCTGTCCTGCCATGATCAGGGCGCGGGCGCGCTCCCGACTGGGGGCTAAACCACGCCGTACCAATGCCACATCCAAGCGCTCTTTGTTCGTACTCATGTGGAGGGACGCGCCACCTTCTTTCTTCTGAGAATCTGTTCGTAGGATGAGTATAGCACAAGCATGCTAGCTGGAGGCCTGGGCACCCACAAGGGATGCCCAGGCCGGTGGTGCTCTGGCTACTCTTGAGGGAGCATGTCTTTTTGTGCACGTAGGAGAGTCGTAGGTGCGCAATTTATTGCGCCAGGGTCATTAACAAAGAAAAACAGGCACAATAAATTGTGCTGTTACACATATCTCTTCATGTACATAGCGCAATAGATTGTGCGACCATGATTGTACTCTATACAGGTTGTATACCATATAAGAGGAAAACAACAGTAAACTCATCATTTAGCAGAGACAGGAATTTGCTGTTGTAAATAGCTCTATAATATGCTATACTGACAGAGAGAGAGGATGCATTGCTCTCCTACGGAGATCTGTCTTCCTGGTGACAGTCGTATTAGTCGCCGCAGGAAAGCAGATGCAGCAACAGATCCCCATCTACACTTGCTAGATGGCCTACCTTCTCCATTGAGCATTGTCGCTTGTAGCTAGCAACCTGAGTTGTTAGAAGTAAACTGGCACACGGCGCGTTGTGCTAGTTTGTTCTCCGAAAGGTGGGATTCTCATGGCTGAGTATGTCGCCGATGCACAGCAGGTAGGAGCAGCAGGTACGTCTGCTCCGGGTGATCCCGTGGCATTAAGCACCTTTGCCACGACGACTGTCATTCTTGGATGCGTCTTTACTGGTTTCATTGCGCCTGTTCTTGGTACAGGGCTGAATTTTTTCGCTGCTGTAGCCTTCTTCGGTGGTCTCGTTCTCCTCTTGCTAGGACTAAGAAGTAGTGCAACCCTGTATATTGCTTATGGCGGGTTCCTGATGACATTGGGGGCCATCTTTGTGCCCTTCTTCGGTATGGCCAGTGCAGCTTCGCATAGTTTGTTAGGTCTCTTCTTTTTGACCTGGACTATCTTCTCAGGTATGTTGCTGCTCAGCACGCTCCGGTCAAGCATCTCAACGGTCCTCATCCATGTCCTGTTCTTCCTGGCCTTTCTTTCACTCACTATTGGAGAACTGGCAGCTGGTATGACCGTCTTCCTGTCCATTGGCGGCTGGCTGGCTATCATCTGTGGATTGATTGCATGGTATAACGCTTTGGTGGGTCTGCTCAGTACAGACCATAGTTTCTTTAAACTCCCCGCATGGTAAACTCGGCAGGGAAAGGCAAGTCACTCTCTCCACGGAGAGTGGCTTGCCCGCTCAGGGTCTTGCTCCGCTACACTACTCTGCTTGTACTACTTGTCCTTGGGCCTCGTTGTGTTCAGCATGCTGCTGCAACCCATACGAGGCATTGATGTTGCAGGCTTATCAGGTGCTCTCTTTTCTCATGACGCTACGTCCCTATTGTTAGAGAAAACGGAGCATTTATTGAAAAAATTTAACCTCTTCTTAAAAAAAGAAGAGCGTTTCTGTGTTACTATTTTCATTAAAGATCTGCTAAAGCATTTTTAAGATGTGATAGTGCACTTTTTGTCACGCCCTGATGGGGAGGGCTTATTTAAGCAGACTAAGGAGGGTCAAATGGCTGCTGATTACCCAAAAATTTATATCGTCAAACCAGGAGATACGCTCGTTAGTATCGCGGTGATGTTTTATGAGGATGGAAGCCTCTGGCACATCATCGCTAAAGCGAATAACCTGGATGTTTCTCGTAGTCTTACTCCGGGCATGCAACTCATTATTCCAGATCCTGATCAAGACGACTAAGCAATACGATGCAAGGATGCCCCTACAATAGTACGTGTACACATTACAAGCTCCGTCCAATGTATGGGCAATTTCCTTGTGGCATGTGGTATCTGGTCTTGCCCCAAGTTGTGAGCAGCACTCTCTCTGTTACGAACGTGATTTTGTGAAACGTTTTTATAAGTCACAGCGTTACTATAAGTGAGTCAAAGCTACTACTCATTTTCCAAACAAAGTCATATATCAGAGGGCAAGTTACGCGAAAGCCAGAAGGAAAGGCGAGGAAGCGAAGCATGGTAGGAATGTATATGACGGTTGTTGTGACTATATTCACTGCTGTCGCCGTAGGACAATTTATTGCCAAGGTTATCAGACACAAACGTGGCTTGCACGTTGCACCAGACGAAGAATACCCTCTCCTGGAGTATAGGGAGCCAACGTTGCTTGCGGAAGCTGTCGTTGCGGGCACTCTTTGTATCCCCTTTCTCATCGCGCTTATTACAAGCGCCATCTTGAGTGGTACCGTGTTCAATCCAGCTACGTTGACGTTGACCATTGGCTCTTTGATCGGTAGCTTATTGTGTGGCTTGCTCTTCTCCTATGTTGATCCTATACGTAATAGACTCGTGCAATAATCTGTGGTATCGTCGGATCATCGGACCTGTCCGGCAGGAGCTACAACGCCTAGCTCCTGCCTTATGAGAGATGAGAGAGAAGCGCAGTGGGTCTAGGACATGAGACCAATGCGCTTAATCGCCGGTCGCTTCTGCGTTTGCCGGGAGGGTTCAAAGGTCGCTTGGTCTACCTGTGAATCAATTGGTCGCAACGCGCTCATTCCTGGAACATAGGTCTGCTGTCCAGGGAAGATTGGCCCGCGTGGGCTACGCATCGCATTTTCAAGCTCACTTTCCTGTTTTGCTGCCTGATCACGCAGCGCTGCAACTTCTTCTTCCAGTTGTGTTATGCGATCTTCCACCTTTGGCGCATTATTTGTTGCCAGTTGATACCCTTCTTCGCCATGAATAGCGAGGTCCAAGCCCTCTTCTTCCTGACGGCGAGACACGCGTAAGCCAAGCGGAGCAAGAAATTTGAGCAGGATATAGGTTGCGATAAACGCATATCCCAGGGTGACAGACGCTGTCAGGATTTGTATGCCCAGCTGACCCGGATTGCCAAAAAGCAAACCATTGTTGCCGCCAACATTGATCACCTTCTCCGCAAAAACACCTGCCAGGATCAGTCCAGTCACGCCACCTATGCCATGCGCGGCCCACACATCGAGCGTATCATCAATATGAAAGTGTTTGCTGCGAATGTGTAACGCCATGTAAGTCACGACGCCTGCGATCAGACCAATGGCAATGGCGGCCACCGGACCAACATAGCCACTGGCCGGAGTAATGGCGATCAGACCACACACCGCACCGATGGCAGTGGCTAGTGCACTGGGTTTCTTATTCTCAGCCCAGCTCAAGATCATCCAGACCAGGGCACCAGCGGCACCGGCAGTATTGGTGACAACGAAGGCATTGACGGCCAGCGGTGAAGCCGCCAGCGCGCTCCCACCATTAAAGCCCAACCAGCCAAACCAGAGTACACCAGCTCCTAGCAGGACCAGGGGAATATTGTGTGAGACAATAGCCTGGCCAACCTTGAAGCCACCCCGCTTGCCAACCACAATCGCCGCCGCCAAGCCAGAAAATCCTGCTGCCGCATGCACAAATGTGCCTCCTGCAAAGTCCAGCGCCCCCATATTGTGGAGCCAGCCGCCATCTCCCACCACCCAGTGCGCTATCACCGTACGGAAACGCATACGCTCCACAATCGAGCCAATGATCAGAGCTGGCGCGATAATGGCTCCCATTGCCTGAAAGATCATAAAGGCCGTCTGGGGAATGGTTGGAGCGTAAGCACTAGGCGCATAGCCGACCCCGCTTAGCGCAAAGAAGTTCAGTCCACCGATAATCCCATTGACATCCTTGCCAAAGACCAGGCTGTATCCGATAAGGACCCATTGGATGCTGACCACAGCTAGAATGAGCAGGGTTTGTTTAATCACACCGATGACATTCTTGCTCGTCACCATGCCAGCATAGAACCAACCAACGGCTGGCGTCATCAGCAGGACCAGTGCAGATGCCGTTAAAACCCAGGCGGTATCTCCTGAATTGATTACCTTGGCATCGAAAACTCCTACTGATGCGCCTGCAAAGTACGTTGAAGTAAAACCGATTACTACACCAATGACTAATAAGAGAGCCACAAAAATCGGAAATGCCCGATAGACGGGAATAACCAGAGAATACGTTATATACCTCTGCGAGTCGTTAGTATCGTTATAACCCGGAGGTAAATCCTGGTCATTTCTAGCGGTGGCTCTGGGAAATTGCTGCGTGTTAATTATTGCCATCTGCTTTCTAGCCTTTTTGACGAATACGAGGGCATTCTTCATTCAAGAAATAGTGTGAAGCTAGGTGCTAAAAATGCAGAGAATCTCATGCCACAGCAGTCCATAGAAATCTTGAACCACTCATTATAAGGGCACCGCTTCCTTGCACTCTTCTTGGGAGGGTTCAGTCATGCAAACGACCTCTCCAGGAATCCCTCAAGTTACATTGCTCATCCTTGCAAGAAACTTGTTAAGCGTATTATAGTAATACCACGTATCCCGCGAATAGTAAATCCCCCTTCTACCAGTACTTTTGGTTTTTTCCGGTTTTGCAGAGAAACCGTGCGTATCAATGTAAGCCCGGTCGCACTCGACGCTAGTGGACAACTCTGATATAATGGAACTACATACTGTAGAACACCAGTTTCACTCGGAGAGTAAGCCATGAAGGAGCGTGTCGTTTCGCCGCAGGTGAGCGAAGAGGAACAGATAATTGAGGGTAGCCTGCGGCCTCGTCGCATAGCAGAATATATCGGACAGGAAAAGATCAAAGCAAATCTGGGCATTTTGTTGGAAGCGGCACGTCAGCGCAATGAAGCAGTGGATCATGTCTTGCTGTACGGTCCCCCTGGTCTGGGCAAGACGACGCTCTGCAATATCATCGCCGCTGAAATGGGTGTCAATCTCAGAACAACGTCGGGTCCCGCGATTGAGCACGCGGGCGATCTCGCTTCCATTCTCACGTCGCTACAAGAGAATGAGGTGCTCTTTATCGACGAGATCCATCGCTTGGCCAGAGCGGTAGAAGAGCGCCTCTATTCGGCCATGGAAGATTTCGCGCTCGACGTAATGATCGGCAAGGGACCAAGCGCCAGATCGCTACGTCTCTCACTTCCGCCATTCACCGTCGTTGGCGCAACCACACGCGTTGGCTCTCTGACTGCACCGTTGCGCGACCGCTTCGGCGCAATCTATCGCATGGAGTATTACGATTTAGAGTCGCTAACCAAGATTGTGATCCGTTCGGCGCAGATTCTGAAAGTGCGTGCGGAGCCAGCGGGCGTCAGCGAGATTGCCAGCCGTGCTCGTGGCACACCGCGTATCGTCAACCGTCTGCTCAAGCGCGTACGCGACTATGCGCAGGTCAAAGGGAATGGCATCATCACCCAGGCCGTGGCGGAGGAGGCCCTCACGGCTATGGAGATAGACAAGATCGGACTGGACCAAATGGATCACAACTTGTTGCACGCCATTATTGAAAAATTCAATGGTGGCCCAGTCGGTCTAGACACTCTCGCAGCCAGTATTAGCGAAGATACCGAAACAATCGAAGATGTATACGAGCCATATCTGTTGCAGTTAGGCTTTCTCGCACGCACGCCGCGCGGGCGTATCACCATGCGGGCGGCATACGAGCACCTCGGCCTGACGCCACCAGGTGGGGAAGGTGGAGCAGGTTTGTGGACAGCACACCCGTAAGGATGAGTGATTTTGATTACCATTTGCCGCTGGAACTGATCGCTCAGAGGCCGCTGGAGCCGCGTGATTCCTCTCGCTTGCTGGTCGTGCAGCGCTCCAGCGGCCAGCTAGAGCATCGCCACTTTCGCAACATTGGCGAGTATTTACGCCCCGGCGATCTGCTCATCGCCAACCAGAGTCGCGTGATTCCCGCTCGTCTCCTGGGAAAACGCGCCACCAGCGGCGGGGCCGTTGAAGTCCTGCTGCTAGCTGAACGTTCTGACCTGGGTCATGACCACTGGGAGGTACTAGTACGGCCAGGACGCCGTTTGCGCGAGGGTGCACGCATCATCTTCTCTGATGCCAGTGGCGGAGCACGACTGGTAGGCGAGATTATGCGACGAACAGAGGCCGGAGAGCCAACAGAGCAATGATGACCCTTATCACGTCTTAGACGTACGCAACCTCATTGACGAGCTGGGGCGCATGCCGCTTCCTCCCTATATTCACGAAACGCTGGTTGATCCTGAACGTTATCAGACGGTCTACGCGCGTATCAGCGGCTCGGCGGCAGCGCCAACAGCGGGCCTACATTTCACGCCGCAACTGCTTGATCAGCTCCGTCGCCAGGGCGTACGTATCGGCTTCGTCACCCTCCATGTGGGACTCGACACCTTCCGCCCGGTCGAATGCGAGGATGTATACGAGCATAAAATGCACAGCGAGGAGATCGAGGTAGACGCGCCAACGGCGGAATTGATCAATGAGACACGCAAGGCTGGTGGGCGTATTATTGCTGTGGGGACCACCTCTGTACGCGTGCTGGAGAGTGTCGCCAGCTTCCACCATGGACAGATTCTCCCATACAAAGGTTCGACGCGGCTCTTTATTACTCCTGGCTATCATTTCCAGGTCGTAGATGCCATGATCACCAATTTCCATCTGCCGCGCTCTACCCTGCTCCTGCTCGTCAGCGCATTTATGGGCAAGACGTTGCTAGAGCAAGTCTATCAAGAAGCGATGCGCGAATGCTATCGCTTCTTTAGCTTCGGTGATGCTATGCTGCTGCTATAGCCGTTGATCTTTTTATCGATAAGAAGCTACTACTTGTGGATTAAGAATTTTCCGCAAGAGCAGCTTCGCGCGATAAAAATATGTTTTCGCTGTAGCTTCCGGTATAGATAAGGACCGGCCAATTTCAGCGAAACTCAGCTGCGCAGCATAGCGCAATAGCACAACCATACGAAACTTGGGTGGGAGCGATTGAATAGCCTTTTGCAACATCTGCTGCAAATCGTAGCGCTCCACCAACTCTTCAGGGGATGACGCCATATCAGGAATTTCGTTCAAGAACTGATTTTCCCCTTCTTCTTCCTCCGCTTCCAGGCGAGAAAACTGAATAGCATGTCTACGCCTGCGCCGCACCTCATCAACACAACAATTGCGTGCAACCTGAAATAACCAGGGTTTTAGCGGCTCACCAACACTTAGCCTGGGGAGAGTAGTATACAAACGCAGAAACACCTGCTGTAGCACATCACAAGCCTGATCATAATCCCCCAAAAAGTGACAAATAAAGTTGAAGAGAGGCGTGCTATAACGTCGTACTAGCGTTTCAAAAGCATACTGATCCCCATTCATTGCTTGCTGAGCTAACAAATTATCAGAGAGTGTTATAGCGGCGGGTGTATTGATGACCAATTCTTGCATTTGCACGAGCTAAACCTCATTCTTTCTGGTAGGAGATGATGATGTGACCAATCTTTAGCCTATTTTTGTTCCTCGCAATCAGGGTATCTTCTCGTACGAAGAAATACAATAGAGTTTTGTCTATTTAAACTCTTCTTTATTTGTTTGTAATCAAAAACTAATTTCAAGTAAAAAATCTAAGGAATTTCTTATTTTATGAGAATAAAACCCCGTCTATTGTAGGTTAATGTAATTATTTAGAAGAAAATAGGATATAAGTGATAGACACTATATAAATTCTCAAGCAGAAAGAAGGGTGACTGTATTGAGTATGATCAACTGGATCATGCTCAATGCAGTCACCCTTCTTTCTGCTTGAGGGTATTTCCTGTGTTGGGGTAACTAGCTCAGGTTGGTGAAAAGAGCGATACGATTGCCCGCAGGATCGGCAAAAATAGCAAACCAACCGACCTGAGGAATCTCGGTTTTTTGCACCAGCATTGTTGCACCGAGAGTTTCTGCTCTAGCGAGTGTGGCCTCGATATCATCCGTCGAGACGTAGATCAAGACCTCACCGATCTTATAATCCGTGCCTTCACCTGCCTGAACAAAGGCACCGCCAGGGCCGGGATTAGCCTGGAACATGTGGTAGTTGAACGTCGGATCAACCTGGATTTTCCAGTCAAACAGCTCTGCGTAGAATTTGCTAGCGGCTGACGCATCGGTTGCCGGGATTTCAACATGAACGATAGAATGCTGTGACATGGGCGTGTTTCTCCTTTGACGTGTGATTGCACTGTCAAGTTCAATTTGTCACAGGAGCAAGTTATCCAGAATGGCTGCTCAGGCACTTCCAAAAGGTTAACCTCTGTGACAATCTTAGATTGACAGAGCAGTGATATAATTCTATACAAACATAAGGAAAGAGTCACCAAGCACAGTATAGAATATAAGTTCTACTTTGTCAAGCAGAGCATGACTTCTGGGTAAGCATCATTTGATTGTAATAGTAAAAGGGAACTCCATCACGTAGAGAGGGCATAATTCCCCAGGTTTACAAAGAGCGCGGGCAGGGAAGGTCAGCTGAGCGGTTCCCGGAGCTTTGGCAATAAAGCGCCAGACACAGGCATTCGTGGGTTTCCAGGCATAGCCCGCAGGCTGTTGCATTTCAAGACTGCCTGACAAACTTGGGGCACCCCATTTATGGCCGAAGGGCAGATCAACCTCAATGATATCGCCCTGGTGAGCAACAACAGTGACGTTGGTATCGGTATGGGTGATCACCACATTCGCCTTGGCAGGTGCTTTTGCTAGTACAGTATCATCGGTACAGCCATTCGCCGTGCCATAGCCTGGGGACTGTGTATTTACAGGCGTAGAGCTAGGACTCGTTGGACCAGTCGTTGGCCCGCACGCTGTGAGCAGCAGAATCATTACAAGTATAAAAAGAAAAACACTTGTAATAGACCGGATATTTAAATGGATGCTATACATGATAGGAAATCCTTCTTTGAAACCACTCTCTATTCTTTCATGTCAAGGTATGTTCTATTACTCAATGACGTTATACTTTGCTGAAAAGTTCCCTTACCGAGGGTAGCAGCCGGGGCACCCATAAAGGGTGCGCGTATGGGTGCCCTGGCTGCTGCATAACCTCAGGTGCATAAAGAAACAGGCAAGCTAACCGATAGAGAATAGAACAGAAGAAAAGGGCACAGCGGCCTGCCACAAGGAAAGGCAATACCGTTATATGCCCAAAAATAGCTATTGGAAGTGGCTATTCATGGCCCAAAATGTATCATTATGTTACGCCTGCATACATCGTCGCGTTAGTGAAGATGGGAGGACGATGAAAGATAACCTCATTTTGTGAGGGTACATTGGTACATCTTTGTATTGTAATGTAGGCCTGTAGGAGGAACACGAGTGAAAATCATGGTGGCGGATGATGACCGCGACATGGTAGACATGCTGAGCTATTGGCTCAAGGGCCATGGGTACGACGTCGTGCGTGCATTTGACGGAGAGCAGGCGATTAAGCGCTGGCGTGAAACGTTACCGGATCTTGTCATCCTTGATATACAAATGCCTAAACTGGATGGCTTTGAAGTATGTCGTCAAATGCGCAGTGAAACGAACTCTATGGTCTTGATCTTAACGGCACATGATCGCGAAGACGATGAAGTTCGTGGCTTAGAACTGGGTGCAGACGATTACTTACGTAAACCTTTTAGTCCTCGGCAGTTGCTAGCACGCATTAAAGCAGTAATGCGTCGCTCCAGTAATATACGGGGAGGTGCTGGTTCCTCGTCGATCTCAGTTGGACCTGTCACCCTGGATGCAATGCGGCATGAGGTCACTAGAGATGGCGTCAAGGTCAGACTCACACCGACCGAAAGCCGTTTGCTCCACCTGCTGATTACCCATACAGGTCAGGTGCTAACGACCGATATCATCATCGAGCGTGTATGGGGTTATGATGAAGCGGGTGATTCCGGTCTGGTGAAGACGCACATTCGCCATCTACGTCAGAAAGTAGAACCTGACCCAAATAGTCCACAGTATATTATGACAGTACCCGGAGTCGGCTATACCTTTAGCACTTCCGTCACTGTTGAATCATAGTATCTGTCTCATCGTGTCAATGCAAGCGTTACCCGCGTAAGCGGTGGAGTTTGGCGTGTTCCCACTGCGCATCTTTGTTGGATGCCCGCTGGGAACACTCCCTACAAGTAGGCGGTGATCATTGTTTCGTTTTACCTATTCCTGCTATATCTTAACCATTCTTTACATATCTTAACCAGAGAATAACAAAATATTCGCTTTTCTTTAACTTAGCGCTGATATACTACTTTGCACAAACTACCCACTAGGTGACATAGGGGCATCCAACGGAACTCCTCTTAGTTATCGTCTTAAGCGTGGGTGTTATCCTAGGAGCGAGCTATCAGATGTATCCTAAGAGAAAAGTAGCACCAGCCCCTGTGCCTACGAAGCAGGTCAAACAGATGCAAGCGAAGCATAGTAAGCTGGTAAAATATCAGAGAAACAAAGATCAATCTTCTTATATTCATGAAGCTTGTGATTGTCCTCCTTTGTCTTCCCTACACAAAAGAGCCAGGCAAGAACCACATGAAACCCACTGTAGCGATGAGGAGAGAGGGGAGCAGTATCCATCAGATGTGCTCAGTGCTGAGCACATTGTGCCAGCCACCCTCTACCTGAAGCATTCTTTGCATTCTGCCCTAGAGTATCTTTTGCCACACTCTCGTGCATTAAGCATTCTTTTACTTCATGTCTCGCAATGTGAACATGCCTTGCTGAAGCAGGAGCAACCTAGCTCTTACAAGCGTTTTCACTCCCATCCACCAGCTGGCTTCCTGGAACAGTTGCTGGTGAATGTTCGTCGTGTCATTAGAGATGATGATCAGCTTCTCATACATCAGGACATTGGGGCAGCTTTGGTATTACCAGAGGTGGATCAGCGCGGTGCTCAGGTCTTGCTAGAGCGCATTTATAACAGCATTAGTCTCTTACAAGCAGAGACTGTGATTCCACCTCTCACACGCGAAACGCATATTGTACTGGGGTGTGGTACCTTACCTGAGCAAGGGGCCACGATCGAGCAATTACTCTACCATACTGGTCTTGTTGCACGTGAAATAGTCTTCCGTCCAGCAATTACAACGCAGTTTCTTGCACAAGCTTCCATGGCTAAGGATGTGTGTGCTGAACCAGAGACCGAAGAACTTCCTGTACCTGGCAGTATAGCGGGGGTGCCGTTTATGGCCCTGCCTACACAGGTACCTGTCCGTCTACGTCAATTGATCCCGCATCAATTGGCGGTGAAGATGCGTTGTGCGCCAGTCGGCAGAGACCATCATGCTCTCACCATCGCCATGGTCAATCCGCTCGATCATGAGACCGTGCAACGTCTACAAGCGCTGACAGGGATGACCATCTTCCCTGTCTCATGTACAGAAAAGGATCTTGATACTTTATTAGCAAATAAGTGGTAATAACTTGTGTTGGGCGGCGAGTTGTCAGTAAATTGATAATTGGTGATGAATACCCAACCATAGTACGGGTAAAATTAACCAGATCGCAACTTTTCCTTAACGCAGAATGGCATCACCACTGGTTACAATAATATGCAATGAGACACTATTTTGTATTATGTGACAGGGTTAGCCGATCACATTGTTAGTGTCAAGTGCACTTATTTAGTTATTTTAAAGGAGAAAACACATGGTTGTTCAGATAATTCAGGATGATGTACTCTTAACATTTAAAGAAGCCATGAATTACCTGCGCGTAAGCCGCTCCACTCTGTACAGGTTAATGTGGTCTGGACAATTAACCGGCCACAAGGTTGGTAGCACCTGGCGCTTCTATCGTGAGGATCTGCGCGCCTGTGTAGGTCGCGAGGTGCCGACGGCTCCGCTGCCTCAGGGACAGGTAATGCATTAGTATACTAGTTTCTATCCAGTGCTTTTATGAAAATTAATAGATCTCTGCTAAAAACAGGGCCGTAGTATAAAATATCTTTCAACTAGGTATAAATTCTAAAAGCCAGGAGGGCACCCATACCAGCAGGGCATCCAGAATGGATGCCCTGCTGGTATGGGTGCCCTCCTGGCTTTTAGAATGGTGTTGTCCTTTATGGGTGCCCGGCGGGCAGGACATTATGACTGTACGCCATCCAGGATATCCTGCCGGTTACGTGCGACTTCCTCAAATTCTTTTTCCATCTCGCTGCGCACGCGTAACTCGGCATTCTGATGAGAAATTTCATACTTGCGTGCGTAAGCAATCACGCGGTTAGCGAAGTGATAGGCAAGTTCTTTACGCTGCCAATGCAGAGGAGGCATCGGGCGTAGATTGAGTGTAGAAGGGGGAAAGAAATCCTCGTCTCGCAGCCCCATTGCCACCAGGAGTGCATACTCTTCGACAGCCTTGCGCGTCATCGGATCTTTAAAAAAGCCTGGCTGTGCACTCGAAATAACCAGGACCCCTGCAATACACCCACCCCGTAGGACAGGTATGGCACACGCGCTGACTTCATGATCATCAACTTCGACAAGGACGCGCTCGTACGTATCGGTGCTATCCCATATATGCATGTGTAAGTCAGTAGCTGCATGACCTGCTAGTGTTGTACTCCCCAAATATGCTTTGCTCTCAAAGCTGTGCGGCCAAGGGGGTGTTCCACGCATGATCATTTCACGCAAAGAATGAACACCATCTTCATGAGCTGGCATCAAACTAGCGTAGGTAATGGCGATACCCCGGTGATCCACATCCAGGTGGGGCAGGGCATAATCAAAAACGGTCTGCGTCACTTGCCATAAAAGGCTCCCGGCATCTTCGGTCTGAGCAGCTAGGCTAGCAACGCGATAATAAATATCTCTACTTACTTCCGAAATACTGCTACTGTGCCCATCAAGTACACTAGGAAAGGTCTGATTGATGGCCCCTACCAGATTATTGCGATGTTCACGAAGTACGTCTGGCAACCGTCTCAGGTATTCCTGGCGTGGTTCCGTGCTGCCACTCATCCAACGATAAATGGTGTTCTCGGCCACATCTAATTCTTTGGCCACGCGGACTATTTCGTCACGGTCATGACGCAAGATATTACGCAAGATACTACTAAATACAGAGAGTTTCTCATCCGCTATGGCATAGGCGAGTTGTTCTTCGAGAAGATCTGATCCATCTGAGGACGAGACGCCATTGGAGAGGCTCTGTGCTGGTGGTACCTCTCTATATCCGTTACTCTTCCCCTTACCTGCCGTTTTTGTCTGTGGAGTAGCAGATTTCTTTGTTGAACCACGTGGACGGCCTCTCCCTCGTTTTTGTTGCTCGGTTAGACCGTGTTCATTCTCCATCGTCTTCCTCCTAAATCTTGAGATCGAAAATAATACACCATCTACAAGTTATTGGAGACATATTATATCACATATCCCATCGTTATGGTTCTATATTTTACTGGTTTATGTTTTGGAAAAGGAATATCCATGTAAAACAACTATGAAACATAAATATTTCATTGGAACATCTTCGTGCTGCTCGCTATCACACGCGCCCTCTGGCTGGCACACGCAAGCAATCCCCACGATGTCCTTCTTACAAATTGATTATCGTTGATTTAATAGCGATGACCCTTGTTTTTTACAATGTTGATACGAAAGTACTACAATGTCATTCACCATTGCTTTTTAATAGTGTAACATGTAATATTAATATCAGTATCGAGGGTAACTTTGTTACTCTTCATTATCAATGGCCTGGAAGGACATGGCAAAGTTATGGCAGTGAACAATGTGGTACATGTCAATGAGTGTGGTCTACCACTGAATGCGGTAGAATGGCTGGAAACGCATCATGAGTGTAAAGCCTATGAGCGCGATAGCATGATACGCGATCTCCAGCTTAAACCGGGGGGGTTTACAGTCGATGCGGGCTGTGGCCCAGGTTTATGGACCCCACTACTCGCACAAGCTCTTGGTCCAGCGGGACGTATTCTGGGTATAGACATATCCATGGAAGCGTTAGTGACAGCACAGCATCGTAGCTTAAATGCTTGGTATCGACATCAGGTTCAGTACAAAAAAGCAGTTTTAGAACAGTTGCCCCTGGAAGATGGGGCGGCAGATATCATTTTTAGTGCTAATGTCAGTCAATACTTGTCTGATCCTGTTCATACTTTTGCTGCCATGGGACCTTACTTGAAAGAGGGTGGGCGTCTCATTATTAAGGATATCGATTTTGGTACCTTGCGCTTCCACAATATTGATTCGAGATTACAGGCACGTGTGTTTCAGGCACGTGAGCAATGGGAGAAGGTGAGATTAGGGCGCGGATTTTCGTTTGAGGATAGCTGGGTTGGCTCTAAATTAGCTACATACCTGCGCTGTGCTGGTTACACCGATGTGGAAGAAAGAACCTATCGTATTGTACGCCGCCATCCATTGTCCGCGAATTTCCGTCGTTACCTGCTAGGTATTGCTGAATGGTTCGTTTGTGAGGATGCGCCTTTTCTCTCAGCAGAGGATGTTACTCATTGGCTACAATCTTTTTTTGATGAAGAACATAATATTCTTGATCAAGACACGTTTGCCTATGAGGAGACTGAATTTGTGGTGACTGGGGTCTGGCCTGGCTCACGCCTTCTTCACCGTTTTGATTTGTCCAAAGAACATTCCTTTACCATCATGTCTGCCCTGACTACTTCTTTAGGCTGATGCTGTTTGGGGGTGAACAGAACTGGCGCATATTGTTAGACCTGAGCCAGCTCTGTTCACCCCCATCTTTTTTTATAGACATAAGAAGTACGGCCTCCCCGCATACTGGATTTGTATTGGGAGGCTGCTCTTCTTGCTCTCTATACAATATTCTCTGTATCGCTCCAAATAAATACTACGTTGTAAATTTGCTAAGAGCATATAAATAACTGCTATACTTCTTGTTGCAATCTACTTATAGCTGTGGTACCCATTCCTGTCAAATACCGGCGCTACCGTTATTAATACAATTTAGTGATTATTCAGTTCGTCGGCTATCATGGCAATCGCGGCATCCCCCACCAACGATTGTAGCTCGTTGTGAAGTTGCCCCATGTTTTCCATGCGCCTGGTAATAAATTCGTGCTGCGATGTCCCGCAGGAGAGACCGGAGAGACCGCGTTGGGCAGCTTCATATTCAGCACTTATTTGTGATAACAAGCGTGCGACTTCGCTGCGTTGCTCCTGGGCTCCAAGCATATATTTTCCCTTTCCTTTCTGCTCACTCTGTTTGCCAACGGCTAATGTTCTCGACGAAATAATAATAACCAACCATTCCGCTTGTAAATACAATGTGCGTTTTTTGTTGCAACATTGTAAACTTCCCTCATTATTAGTATGCACTAAGCTGTGCACTCTTGTCTAGTGGTTTAGGACCCTTTTTTGCACATTTGCCATTTTGCAAAAAAATTTATTTGTTTTAGCTTTGTTGTCACGCTTGCCATAGTGCCTGAATGCCGCTCTAGAAGCCTATTTATCGCTCTTACTATTTATTAATACATATGAACATTTACCGCTATGCTATTTTTTGTTTTGGGGAAAAGCTTCAGTTTCTCTAGGACTTTTAGGTACTCTCTGAATTACTCCCAGCTCTCTTTCTATTTTACATAGCTGACATATTTTCTTAGCATGTATTTCCTCTATAAACAGACTCTATTTTTGTTGAGCAATTAAATTGTGTGCTACTGCTCTTAGCGGAAGGTGTCGTGTTGTATGGAGAGCTGTAGCATGTCCCGTAGCTGCACAATTCATGGCGCTAGGTTTATGAGCAATGAGAATAGACGCAATGAATTGTGCAGCTACGGAAGGGTTTTGGAGGGCACGGTGCAGTGAATTGGGCAGCTACGGGATTGGCTTCTAATGGAGTTTTCACTAACAATAACGTGACAATGTTATAACATTGTCACGTTATTGTTAGTGCTGTGCTGTGCTATTTTGCTAATTGCGTAAATGTTTGCCTGTGGTTAAGATCGACTGCATGCGTGCTTGCGTCTTTTCCATACCGCTAAGGCTCATGAAAGCTTCGCGTTCTAGATCGAGCACCTGCTGCTCTGTCAATGGTGTGATAGGTGAACAATCGCCGCCTGTGAGTACGCGAGCAAGGTGACGAGATACGACTGCATCGTGTTGGCTGGCCTTTCCGGTAAGCACCAGGTTATCGATCTGCTGTTCTAGGACCAAGCGTATGCCTACGCCGGGTAGAAGCAGTTGTTGTGCTTGGGGTGGTTGCCATTGGCCTGCTGCCTGTGCTTCGGCTAGCTGTATGGCGTCACGCTTAGCATCGCGCAAGAGCACGTCACGGTTGACAGTGACTTTATCCGTTTTGCGCAGGAAACGTAGCTCCTGGCCTTCTGCTGCGCTGGCGGAGACTGTAGCGAAGGCGATGGTCTCAAATGCACGTCGTACTGGTGCGAAGGGACCGCCGGTTTTCATCTTTGACTGCGTTTCCAGATCGGCTCCCTGACGCAACAGCAGTTCTTTGCAGCCACCAGCTGCGGGAATAATACCAACGCCAACTTCTACCAGACCAATATATGACTCACCCAGAGCGCGTGTGTGGTGACAGTGCATAACGACCTCGCAACCACCGCCCAATGCTCTGCCCGCCAGCGCGGCGACAATCGGTATGGGACTATATTTGAGCAGTTGATGGGCCTGTTGCCAGCTATTGACAATGCCCTCAAGCTTTGTCCATTCGCCTTGCTTAATGGTCGTAACAACCATTGCGAGGTTCGCTCCGGCTGAGAAGTCCGCCGCTTCGTTGCCAACGACCAGCGCACGGAATTGCTTTGATCCCTCTTCGGCGGCGTAACGTAGCATCTCAATCACACCTTCGTCAACGGCATTCACTTTGGTGTGGAATTCGAGGCAGCCTACGCCATCGCCCAGATCGATCAGTGCCGCTGAACCATTATCGCGCACGACTTTGTTTTCGGCTTTCAGTGCGCCCAATGATATGCCACCCTGTGGTCTGGGTACTGGCTTATACGTGTCCGTGGCAAAGTCAAAGTATTGGCGTTGCCCAACGCTACTAATATAGAATGTACCTTGTCCTTTGCTCTGTACACGCTGAACCAGTTCTGGCAATGGGCGATCTTGCAGTACTTTCTGTAAGATCGTCGGATTTTGCAACAGCAGATCCCAGATCTCGAAACTGCCCAGCTCGAAGTTGAAGCCCCAGCGCATGGCATTGTCAACATCTACGATACTATAGGCGATCTCCTGCGCGAGTGTTGCGGCATAGATCAGCGAGCTAGCAGTCGTTTCGCGTGCAAGCTGACTGGCGCGGTCATCGCTATCCAGTATGGAGAGCATACGCTGTGCAGGAGTACGCTGGTTGCGTGCAGCTGCCAGGGAGGGATAGTGCACTTTCTGTTGCGGCACATATTCGAGCGTTTTGAGATCCAGTTCCAGAATACTCGATTCGCCGCCACTCTTAACGCGCTTATAGAAGCCCTGCCCGCTCTTCTCACCAAGCATACCCCGGCTGACCAGCGTGCTGAGCAGTTCTGGTATGAGGAACGTATCGCGTTGCTCATCATTAGGGGCATTCTGGTAAAGATTATTGGAGACGTGCGTCAGCGTATCTAGTCCTGAGAGGTCAGCGGTACGGAAGACAGCCGATTTTGGCCGTCCCATATTGGGTCCCAGGATAGTATCGACTTCACTAACGGTATACCCATCGGCAATAGCACGCTGCATAATTGACATAATACCGTGGACACCGATGCGATTGGCAATAAAGTTTGGAGTATCTTTACAAATAACGACGCCTTTGCCGAGCACCTCAGTCCCAAATTCTTGCATAAATTGCATGAGTGCCGGGTCAGTATCCACATCAGGCACCAGCTCTAGCAGCTTCATATAACGTACGGGATTGAAGAAATGGGTGATTAAGAAATTGCGACGGAAGACTGCGCTCCGGCCCTCGGTTAGCATATGAGTTGGTAGACCGGATGTATTGGAGGTGATAATTGTGCTGGCAGTGAGCACCTTTTCAATCTTACTATAGAGCGATTGTTTGATATCCAGACGTTCAACAACCGCTTCTATGATCCAGTCAACGTTCGCTAGATCCTCTAAATTGTCCTCGATATTACCAATCTTCACCAGTTGCGTGCCACGTTTACTATAAAAGGCCGCTGGTTTCGCCTTAAGCACCTTTTCCAGCCCGCTACGAGCAATAATATCGCGGTCTTTTTGCTCGCCGGAAGGCACAATATCAAGGAGCAGACTGGGGATACCATCGTTGGCGAGATGAGCTATGATAGCTGCTCCCATCACGCGAGCACCCAGGACGGCAGCACTGCGAATCGGTCATGGCTACGACATCCTCTCGGTCAACGTTACCATGCTCTGTCCCCCACTGACACAGAGTATGGTACTATTTGCTACACAAAATAACATCATCGTTATCCTTTGCTGTTATTTGAGTTATAGAATTTCGCTCTTGACTAGCATAGCATAACAGGCAGGTAAATGCCCTGTAGCTAGCTACAACTCCCATGGGATAAGCACTACATCTGTGAATATGGATGATGTGGTATACTGCTGACGAGTTGAGTTAACACGGCTCAAACTGGTGAGAAAGGGCTTTTGTGAAGCGATGTCAAGTTTCTGTAGCAAATGTGGTAGTGTCCTGCAAGTAAGCATGAACTTTTGTTCAAATTGTGGAACCCCCACGCCTTCTTATTACTCCCATGCCAGCTCCTCACAATCTGATCCCACTGCCATATCCGCCAGGGCTGATACTCTTGAGCCGGAACCATTCACCGACTCAGTTTCACCATTGCGTAGTATGGCCGAGAAGAATCCATATCTCAACCCTTACAGTGTACCGCCTCCACCGCCTCCTCACTCTCGCACGCGCTTTAGCATTATCGTCGGCATCATCAGTGGTATAGTGGTATCCATACTCATTCTGAGTAGTGTGGGCATTTTCGCCTTGCTCACTCAGCATAGGCAGAAGAATGCAACAACACCCACTGTAGTACCATCAGAGAGATGCGGAGGAGTTGTCTCCGATGAGTTTAACGGCACGATGAATGCCCGCTGGCAGTGGATAAACCCAAGCGGTAACGCCACACACGAAGTAGTCTCCCAGGGCCGTCTGCACATTGCTGCCCCCACGAATAATGACCTGTACCCAGCCTCAAATTACAATGCGCCACGCTTACTTCAGCCTATTAGCGGCAACTTTACTGTCGAGACATCAATCGAGTTTAACCCTAACTTTTTCTATCAAGGTGCAGGTATTCTCATCTGGCAGGATGAAGGTAACTTCTTACGCTTCGAGCGAGCCTATGCGACGAATCAAGGTTTGTCATTCATGAAAGTGGAGAAGGGGACCTTGAGCGATATCAGCCCACTTACCTACCATCTTACAGCAATTACAAGAATTGAGTTGCGTATCCAAAGAGACGGCAACTACCTGACGACCTTCTGGCGTATACCAGGTCAAGAGTGGCAACCAGATGGCATAACGGTCCTCCATTTTGACAATGCAATGGTCGGTCTGGTGTTAGCGGCTCAATATAATCAAGGGCCTGCTCAAACTACAGCCTATTATGACTATTTTAGGGTGACATGTGCTTAAGCTAAAAGTGCTCTCTACAACCCTTTAACGTTCAAAAGGGCAACCTGAATGTTCTCAGCTGAGGATGGCAGGGCAACGCCTAAACCGCCGGATACCTGGATGTTGATTGCAGCGATACCTTGCTCTGGTTGTACGAGTAGAGTCGTTGTATCTGTCTGAGATTGACCTGCAATTAACGTAGCGAAACGGCGCAATGCCGTTTGACTAATCTGGAAGGCCCACACACTATGAGCCAACAACGTACACGTCACGGTTCCGCTCTCTTCGCCAGTCACCATCTCAACTGTCGCCGGTACTTTCCCAACGAGCGCATAGCCCGCTCCCAGTCGGGCTAGTGCATCCTCACTTGCCCCCTTGTTGGCCAGATCCGAGAATTTGCCAACATCATATGCTGTTCCAGCGCATTCAATCACCACCATTACTATGACATCCTGTACTCTATCATTCTCGTGATGATTTGGTGTCACGTGAGGATTACATTGCACGCCGTTCATGAATTGCTCATTGGGCGCGAGTTGGCGCTGTATAGCGGCTTTTGCCGCAGAAACTGAGTCAGCGAGCTGGCCCTCAAGTGTACTCGCAGCTGTGTCAATATCGCTCTGCTGCACGAAGGTATAATCACTCGCGTCCTGACCCCCGGTGAAGGACTGTGTGTTTTGTACAAAGAACGCGAGAGAATGATTTACTACATCCCGATACGTTCCATTAATATCATAAGGAGCGATGTTACCTTTCGACCCAGGATTCTCTGCATATGCGCTTAATTTCGCTGGCCCGATAAGCTGGAAGAATTTGGCTAGAGAGAAAACGATTTTTTGTCCACTGTTACTTATAATATGAAAGTTAGTATTTGCTGGGAGCTTGCCCTGCTGTTCAGTGACGGTAACAGTTCCATGAGCGATAGCCGCATCCTGGTGCCCTTTCCCTGTTGCGGGTACCTTCATTGATGGCGAGGAGAGCATGCGCGCAATACGGTGTGCTCCGATGGGATTCTTGGTCGGGTCAGCGTCCCCCACTTTGGCTGTGAGGACATGATTAGTGACGATAGTTTGACTGATCGGAGTGATGCCGACAGAGGCGCTACTGGCCGAGAGCCGGGGACGTAGGACTGTAGCATAGACGCTAGTACTCAACACCACTAGCAGCAGTACAGTAAGACCAACAAAGAGTGGTTTCCTGGACTGTAAGCGCCTGCGTGAAACCAGCTCGTCACTTATAGCTTGTTCTTCCTCAGTCAAATTTTCGCGGATCACACTCTCCTCCTGATCAGTGCCTACGACAGTATTCTCATATTTAGCTTTTGCCGCAGCTAATATAGCACTATTTTTCTTATCTTGCAACAATTTACAGAGCTAGAGACAAACGGAGAAAGTTGTGTGAACATCTCTCTTCTGTAGAGAACATTTTTAAACAGACGCAAGTACACCTTTTTGCAGTAGCGCTAGTAAATATGTAATAGTAATACATACTTCACTACTTAAAGCTTGTTTCACGCATAAAATTGTTGCATCTTATGATAATAGTAGACACCAGCTGCATCAACTCTTCTCCCGCCACAAAAACAACATACCTCACCTCCCAAACGTATCAGCTATTAAGTATATCTGCTCTCGTTTATTTATGAGATGATAGCCTCATCATCTCATCATCTAGCAACTGCATGGAGTAACGATTACCGAAGGTGGAGACGCAATCACTCACCCTGAATCTTTTCTTTTGCTACGCTCGCGTAGATAAGCCATTACGCGACGAGCTAGACATGCATTTAAGCACGCTGAAACATCAGCAACACATCGTAACGTGGTCTGACCTAGAGCTTGTCGCTGGCTCGGAACTGCTTCAGCCGATCCACTATCATCCATCCCAAATCAATAACGTACAGTACAATCACCACGTCGCCCAACGTCGTGGCCAACCAGCTTGCAGGCAACAGCTGATCAACGCCCCAGAGAATGAACGCACTGCTGACAATCAAAGCTTTAAAGAGGTCTAGCGGCTTTGGCCGCGTGAGCAGCACAAAAGCAAGGGAGGCGGCACCGATCAGGAATAAGGGGGCAGCTGAGACAGGTGCGTGGGAAAGGGGCGTTGTGAGAACATCACTGGCCAGCAGCAGCAGACTTGTCAGGAAAGACAGTGTGACAAGTAGCCAAGTAACAGCAGACAAGAGTTTAGATATAGGTAAATGATACCCACTTGCCACCTCAGAGGGAACAGTATTTGGAGCTTGTAACCAGCAGACAAAATTTGTGCGTTAGCAGGCACATTGAGGTGAGAAATCTCATCTTTCTGCTGACCTCCATTCATTGGTAACAATCTTACACGGGCGTTTCTGATCCGCGACTGACATCTTCTCATAAAGGATTGCTCACTTCGCTAAGACAAACACTGGTTATAGTTACTATAAGATAGCTTAGCAAATGTGTGTAGATTCATACTTGTACCAGCAATAGGGCTATGATACAATGGGGAAGGAGAAATAGATGAGCTTAAACAAAACAGCTAGTGCAAAAACAAAAGGGCTGGTAGGGATTGGGGTGGCATTTGGCGAAGCCTCGCCTTTCGGGGTTTGGGGTGTCCCCAAATTCTCCCATTCCCCAAACGGTTTTGGGATTATGCACTAGGTAGAATGATCATGGGAAGAGGCAAGGAAAGAAGAGAGCAAGGAGCATCTTACACGATGGTATCGTATCCTTCAGAAGAGAAAAATGACTATTTCATCGACCCCGAAAGTATTGCCGAACTAGCCCGCCAGATGCATCAAGATCGCCTACTCACCAAAGGTATGGGCGGTATATTCCCCGAACGTTCTGATGTGCACACTATGAGATCCATTTTGGATATTGCCTGTGGCCCTGGCGGATGGGCCATGGATGTGGCATTTGCCTATCCCGAAGCTGAAGTAATGGGTATCGACGTCAGCGAACGGATGGTTAAGTACGCATTTGCTCAGGCTGAATCCCGACAACTTACGAATGCCAGTTTTGAGGTGATGGACGCGACACAGCCACTGGCATTTTCAGATAACACTCTTGATCTGGTCAACATACGTTTGCTAGGCTTTCTTTCTGCCAAAGCATGGCCGAGTGTGCTACAGGAGTGTCGCCGCATTATCAAACTAGACGGCGTATTGCGCTGGACGGAGAGTGAATGGGGCTTTACTAATAGTCCCGCCTATGAGCAGTTGGTAGCATGGTTTAACCTTGCGTTCAAGCGGGAAGGAAAAACTTTTTCCCCCGATGGGCGAATACTTGGGATTACTCCGGTGATGAGGCGACTGCTCAAGGATGCAGGTTTTATCAATGTCCAGCAAAAAGCGCACGTCATTGATTTCTCTATAGGTAGCGAGGACTACGAAGCCTTCCGCCAAAATTTCATGGTCGGCTTTCAGTTGCTTATACCTTTTTTGGTTAGATCGGGGGCCGTGGGCCAGAAAGAAGTGGAGGCCGTCTATCAGCAGATGCTGGTTGAGATTACGCAGGACAGCTTTTGCGGCCTTATGTATATGCTCACGGTGTGGGGTGACAAGCCCGCCTGATGCTTTATTATTTGTAAATTTATAAAAACGATCGTAGACGTGCCATGTATTGCGCCGTTTTCTTTGCTTGTGATTGTGACGCAATACATGGCGCGTCTACAGATTTTATTACTTCAACCCAATACGCACCGCCAATTCATGTGCCACAGTATAGGGGTCGCGTTCACGATTGGTAATCTCGTCAATCAACCTCTGCCATTCGTCCTCGTGCACTTCGGCTTTGAGCGTATTGATGACTGCTTGCACAACGAGCATTTGCAGCTCGCTGCGTATCTGGCGCTGGGCACGCTGTGTGAGTAGTCCACTCGTGAGCAGGTATTCGTGATGGTGCTGGACGGCGTCAGCCAGTTGCACAAAGCCTTCGTCCTTGAGTGCGGAGGTCTTCACAATGGGGATACGCCATGCCGCACTGCTGCGCCGCGTGTCCAGACTCAAGAGCATTGCCAGCTCGGCAACCGTCTGATCAGCACCGGGTTTATCCATCTTACTGACAACGAAAATGTCTGCAATCTCCAGAATGCCAGCTTTAATCGCCTGAATATCATCACCCATACCCGGAGCTACCACGACCAGTACCGTCTGAGCTGTGCGCATAATTTCTACTTCAGCCTGCCCCGTGCCAACCGTCTCGATAATGATAGGATCATACCCGGCGGCATCCATTGCACGTACTACATCGCGCGTCGAAGCCGCAAGCCCCCCCAGGCTACCGCGACTCGCCATGCTACGAATAAAGACGTTAGGATCGCCCGCCAGCTCCATCATGCGAATACGATCCCCAAGAATAGCACCACCGCTGAAAGGACTGGTCGGATCAACGGCCACAATCCCTACCTTATGCTCGCGCCTGCGCAATTCCCGCACCAGATGCGTCACCAGCGTACTTTTGCCCGCACCAGGGGCACCCGTGACGCCGACAATGTGGGCCTTCCCGCTATGCTGATGCAGTTCTGCCAGGTAACGACGAGCCTGGGGAGTTTCACTTTCAAGCAGCGTGACCATGCGTGCTAACGCTCGGCGATCACCTGCAAGCAAACGTTCGATGATATTTTGCAAGGCGCACCTACACCTCAACGCTCAGGCGATCAGCCTGGATATTCTCACGCACGAAGCGAATAATCTCCTCCATGGAGGTACCAGGACCAAAGCAGCCCTTGATGCCCATGGCCGTAATCGTCGGGATATCCTCGTCGGGCAAAATGCCACCCGCTGCCACCAAGACATCAGCGACGTTATTCTGTTTGAGCAGTGCCATCACTTTAGGAAAGAGCGCCATATGTGCCCCGGAAAGGATGCTCATCAGAATAGCGTCCACGTCCTCCTGTATCGCCGCCTCAACAATCATCTCTGGCGTTTGACGAATCCCAGTGTAGATAACCTCCATGCCCGCATCACGTAGCGCACGAGCAATAATTTTTGCACCTCGGTCATGCCCGTCCAGTCCTGGTTTCGCCACCAGCACACGAATTGGCCGTGTTTCAGCCATATATTTGCGACTCCTTTGTCTCGTAAGGGGCAACCACAAGGGATTGCCCGATATGCATCAACCTAACGCTTGACAGCAGGATTGCAAAGGGCTGCAAGCCCTTTGACGGGGTTTGGGGTGTCCCCAAATACCTCTTTTCTTCGCCGTCTGCGGCGGCGAGAGGAGTGAAAGGGAGAGCTTGGGGACACCCCAAACCCCGCCGGGGGGCGAAGCCCCCTGGACCCCCGGCTTAGGTTGATGCGTATTGGGCAACCACAAGGGATTGCCCATAGGCATGCGCGTTAAGCAGAGGGAAGCCCTCTGCACTCCCTTTCTCCTGCCGCCTCCGGCGGCAAAAGAGAAGAAAGGAAGTCTTTGGGGACACCCCAAACCCCGAAAGGCGGGCGAAGCCCCCTGGACCCCCGCTTAGCGCGCATGCCTATGGGCAATCCCTTGTGGTTGCCCTGGGTGAGGGGGCTATATATCCTATAACGGATGCAACAGGACAGGAACTTTTTGCAATGCCGCTTCGTATAAGCTGCAAATAGCACGCTCCTGCTCTTCGTATAGCTCACGTTGTCTCAATTCTACAACGGGAGCTAGTGTGTCGCAAGCGCGCTGCAAGGCCCTGGCGCGCTGAATAATGCATTCCCTCTCGCTATGAGCAATGGCCGGGATAGGCAGATGTGCTAAGACATGCTGTTCGATCTGCGGCTGTATCCATTTATACGCCGTATATAAAACATAGACATACGTACGTAGCAAGCGCGAATTCAACAGGGCCAGCAAGAAATATAAGTCGTCCAAATCTTGCTTTTCATGACCGCGCAAAGTGAGTGTGTACAGCGTTTGCAGCACAACGTGTCCATGTACATCTAATGCCGCTTGCAGGCGGTCAGTGCTCTTCACCACCAACAATTTCGGAGCTTGGTAGCGTACCAGCGGTTTTTCAACGCCACTGCGCTCGATACAACAAGGACCTATAGGCGTGCCATAAGGCCGCACATCAACACCACCACGTAAGACGGGATAGCAGTCATGTCCGTCAACTGGACACTGCTCGTGCAGCAAACGGCTATCCTTCCTTAGTTCTTCGCCGCGTCGAATCAGCACAAGCTGACTCAGTCGTACAAAGCGCTCATCTGTCGGCGAGGCGTAAAGCTGCTCGTATAAGCTGGCAATCAGTGTCCCCTGCATATTGCTGAGCAGGTAACGCAACTCTGCGGCAGGCTGAGCTGAAAGCAGCGCTTGCGCTATGCTTTTAACGTGGCCAGCTACAGTATATTCATCTCGTGGCACATATCTATCTAGGACTGCGTACCTTTCCAACACCGCAGGAACAATACCCACCAATCCGCTAGTATTGTGCTTCCATTGGCCACGTAACCAAGCAACTTGGTGAAGACGAGCTGGCGGACGCTTTTGAGCCACAATGACCACCGCTCCAACATAGGCCGGGAAAACGTTCGCTAGGTGCCAGAGCTGATGAATCGTCGTCTCCTGTAGCAAGCGCTGACGTTCCTGCGTAGCATTCACCCGCGCCAGCACCGAATCAGGCAGTACCAGAGCAATCCAGCCACCTGGACGGACAATTTGTAAAGCTAGTTCAATAAAAAATAGATAACTATCAGCCTGTCCGCGTTGCCGTGCCGAACGATAGCCACTCAGATCATTATTTTTTGCCGCAAGATAGGGAGGATTCGCCAGGAAGATATCAACATTCTGACATTGCCGCCAGGGAAAGGTCAGTCCATCAGCTTGATGAATGTGTAAACGAGGCACCTCTCTGCAAGAAGCAGTGGGCAGCAGATGAGCAGTGGTGAGCAGGGCATACAAATGCATCTCCGCGAGAAAGCAAGACACAGGATCAGGGTCAAAGCCCCATACATTGTGCTCTATAGTCTCCAACAAATCTTGATCGGAGAGACCGACCTTACGACCATAAGCAAGCAAACGCTGCACCACCTGCGCCAAAAAATTGCCACTGCCACACGCTGGATCAATTACACGCAAATGCCTGAGATCCTCTTCAGGCTTATAACCACAGGCTTCCAATATCTGTCCAATCAGCAAAGGCGGAGTCGAAAAATGACCCCGCCTCTTACGCTCGTACAGCGGCAAGCCCGACTCGTACCAACTGAGGATATCATTCGATATCATCGGCTACTCAAATCGCATCTTTCTTATTCATCATTTCAAGAGCCTCGCGCGCCGCTAAGCGACCAGCTTCTTTAATACTCGAAGCTCTGCCTATACCGAGGAGGAAATCCTGCTCGAAGACACCTACTCGGAAAACACGATCATTGTTACGACCACTCTGCTCCAAGACGCGATAACGTGGCAAACAGCCAGAGCGCTGCAACACAATCTTCTGTAATCGTCCCTTAGGATTGGTATCCAGCGAGTGCTGACTGATCTGCCTGACCATCGGCAAGATCGTACGCTTAACGAACTCGCGTGCCACGTCCGGTCCCTGGTCAATATGGATAGCACCAACGACAGCTTCCAATACATCGGCGCAGAGCGAGTCACGAGAACGCTCATTGAACGTACGCAGATTAGCAACGTCCACTCGAATGTACGGGAACAGCCCCAACTGCTGCCCAATTCTGGCAAAGACACGACGACTGACCACCTCTGACTTGAGCGTTGTCATCTCGCCCTCGGTAGCATTGGGGTAATTACGATAGATATGCTCAACTACATGAGCACCAATGATAGCATCACCCAAAAATTCAAGTGTATCGTACGAATCGCGCACAGCAGTCTCTGAGCAGCATGAATGATGTGTTACTGCACGTTGCAACAACGAGCGATCATGAAATGTTACCTGCAACAATGCTTCTAATGCCGCAAGGTTATCAATAGGATCTATGTCTGCCATGATGGCATTATTATATCTCATGAGCAAGAGAGATGTATCAGGATATCATTCTTTGTCTTTAGCCAGGAGAAACGTTCGGTTGCCTACATATTTTTCTATCATACTACATAAATAGCAAGGAATGGTTAGATCATCCAAGCTCGGCAAGAGCTACTTAGCCTCCTAGTGCAGAAGCCCAAAATGTTTTGGGGAATGGGAAAATTTGGGGACACCCCAAGCTCCGCCAGGGTGGCTTCGCCCCCTGGCCCCCCAATCCCTATTGGCTCTTGTATTTTTGCACTAGGAAGCTATGCTATAATGTGGGACAAGCAAGTACACCTATTAGCACCTAAAACACTACTATTTATAGCTTAGTGCATGGCATCACATGCATGGAAGTGAATATATAGCTAGAAACTCTGATGAGATCGGACATGAACCTATGAAATCTGTATGGCATATCCACTCGCTGCATCGGTTCGTCGTGATCGCTCTGCCGCTTGCCATGGCACTGATATTTTTACTGCCAATGCCGAGTGAAGCGCATGCGGTCCTGTTGCGCTCAGATCCGGCTGATGGTGCGTTGCTCTATAGCGCGCCTACGCAGGTACGTATGTGGTTTAGTGAGGATCTGAACCCCACGTTTAGCACTGCTCAGGTCATGAATCGTAGTCAGCAACATGTTGATATACAGAATGCACATGTTACGACCCAGGATGCCCGCGAAATCGATGTCTCGCTACAAGCCAATCTCTCCCCAGGTGTGTACATCGTGCTCTGGCGTACTCAATCGGCTAATGATGGACATGTGCTTAGTGGCTCATTCCTCTTTAATTTTGCCGCAGCGGACGGCTCTGTTCCAGGGGTAGGTAATGCCAGCATAGGGACTAATCCGCTCAGCACAAATACCAGAGCTGGTCAACTTGACGGACCAACGCTCTTCAGCTTCGTCATGATTACGCTCGTCGAGCTGGCTGTAGTCTTTTGGGTTGGCGCGCAGCTCTGGCGTACCTTTGCCATGCCGCCAGCAGAAGAAAGTGCAGCGGACACTACCATTCAGCAACGTGGCATGCAGCGCTTTGAGCGTCTTTTCTCCGTACCTGTGTTGCTGGTTATCCTGCTAGCGAATATCGGCGTGCTACTTGGACAAGGTCTGGTGCTCACAGCAGGTCGCTGGGACCAGGCAATCGCTCCCTCACTCCTGCTTAATCTCGCTAGCAATGGACGCTTCGGGACATACTGGATCATGCGTGAGGCTGTCGTTCTGCTCGCGCTACTCTGTGCCGTCTATGTCTTACTGGTCAAACAACGCTCGCACATCATCAATGAAGTGCTCTCATGGGCAAATTTCGTGCTCGGTCTGGCACTACTCATCGCCGTCGCGCTCTCCGGGCACGCTGCGGCAGTCGATAAAAATGTCGTCGTGTATGCCGTGTTGGTAGACTGGCTACACCTGTTAGCTGCTGCCTTGTGGATTGGCGGCATGATGTACATCTCTGCTATCTATCTGCCAGTTCTGCAAGGCTATCTCTTAGAGGAGCGCATCGATTCACTGCTCTCGACACTAGCATGTTTCTCGCCTATGGCCGTCACCGGCGTTATCGTGATGGCAATCAGTGGTCCGTTTAATGCTACCATGCATATGACCGCGTTCGGACAATTACTGAACACGGCGTATGGCCGTACACTCGATGTCAAGGTAACGCTTGTGGCAGCATTGTTAGTCACCAGCGCTATTCACGTGGGTTTGTTCCGTCCACAGCTGGTTAGGGATTACCAAAAATACCGTGCATCATTAGCGAGTACGCCACAGCAAGAGAGTGAAGAGAAAGAGATCACTACAGAGAATGTAGATTATCTGCAACAGCAACGACGCCTGCAAGCACAGATCACACAGCAAACCGCACGCATGGTCAGTATCCTGCGTTGGGAGCCGTTTCTGGGTATTGCCGTGCTAATCTGCACCGGTTTATTAAACATCTTTGCGGGAACTCTTGCACCAACTACAGTACCAATACAACAACCATCCACGCAGCCCAGACCGTATATAACAACGGTACAAACAACTGACAAACAGTTTACAGTCAAATTAGTTGTCTCACCCAATCGCTTCGGCCCTAATGTGTTCACGGCTCAAGTAACCGATAGTACAGGCAAACCAGATACCAACGTTGGTGTCTCCCTCTACGTGTCAATGTTAGATATGGATATGGGTACGACTACTATCAACTTACAACCCGATGATAAAGGGGGCTTTAGTGGCGGTGGAAATCTCGATATGGGCGGCAATTGGCAGCTACGTATTCAGATACGTACACCTGATAATACACTACACGAAACAAAAGTTCAAATCTTTGCGTCTTGGTAATGAGAAAGAGATTATCCGCTCTTGTGTTTTTGCACTAGCGCACAAGCACGAGACCGTTTAGGGAGAGGGAAAATTTGGAGACACCCCAAACCCCGAAAGGCGAGGCTTCGCCAAATGCCACCCCCAATCCCTATCGCTTATAGCTATTACGTTTGTGGGGGATATATTCATATGAAACTGCCATTACGGCGACCAGTGCCAGCTGGGTGGTTTTTGTCCTTTCTTTCTTGCCTGCTCATCTTACTACTCGCCAGCTGTGCCGATAACACGACGGCAACACCAGAGGAGCAACCACGCGTCAATGGCTTTGGTACAGCGGCAAACCACCCCCATGCGCTACTGGCATTTCCCAATCACGTCATAGTATTAGCAACACACTATGGCCTGTTTCGCTCGCAAGACGACGGGGCGAGTTGGACAGAAGTGGCGGGTGGTGCTAATCAGCTAATGGAAGGCTTGATGACGTACTCGCTTACCAGTAGCCCACCCGATAACCAGCGTATCTACGTTGCAACCCAACTTGCCACCAAAGACCACAAGGGAACACTTGGCCTTTACACCAGTGGAGATCAGGGCCGTACCTGGAAGCTCTCAGCCAGCGAGGAGAGTCTGGGCACGATCTACCTGGCGCAAGCTGGCAACGAAAATCCAGATCAGGTCTTTGTTTACCTGAATGCCCTTGGTCCACTAGGACTCAAGATGAGCATGGATAATGGGCAACACTTCAGTAGTACGGGTGCACTTCCATTTGGCGATGTTGCAGCACTGCTCGCCCTTCCTGACATGCCAGGACAATTATTAGCCAGTAGCAGCAACGGCTTAGCTCGTAGCCAGGACGGCGGTATTCATTGGGAACTCATGAAAGGGATCAAGGGCGGCATCTTCGGTCTGACCACCGCTGGTCCTCATAGTCCAATTTATGCCTGGGGAGATGCCGGTGTCTACCGTTCAAGCGATGGCGGCAAGACCTTCACGCTAGTCTATACGCAGTCAGCCCTCAATTCTCTGACGGTCTCACCTACCCAACCACAGACGCTCTACGGAAAAACGGGTACAGCCATCTATCGCAGCACAGACGGCGGACAGTCCTGGACGCGCCTGCCATCGATCAAAGGGAATCTTTATAACGTGGTAGCTGATCCAAATGATCCAGCACAGGTCTATCTTTCGCTCTCCTACCCTACAGAGGTCCATCGCTTTCGTCCGAGTGGGTGGACATCGCTGACACCAAAACCGTAGATGCGCAATTTATTGCGCCAGGATAAAGAAGAAGCGCCACTATCATGATCGTCAAAATATATCGTTGGCTGATACAGCCATTATATTCTGTAATACTATTAGCGCTCTTTTCAACGCTAGCGCCACTATCACCTGTCGTATTAGCGGATGGTGGTGCGCCCAACCTTGCATACGTTGCAGGAACCGCCAAAGGGGTTAGCGTGATCGACGTTGCCCAACAAAAGATCACTAGCACGATCAACGTGCCATCCGACGCAAACATGATTCTACTGAGCTTAGATGGGCGTTATCTCTACGCAACTGAAGCCCAGCAGGGCCGTGTTGCGGTCATCGCTGCGAAAACAGGGGAACTGCTGTGTACAGCAGACGTGCCAGGGAAGCCCTCACTACTAGCAGCCGATGTCATCTCTGGTACCTTTTTTGCTGCTGGTAATGGTGCAGCAAGCGTCAGCCAGATCGATCCTGGCAATTGCAGCATCAAGCACACCTTCGCCACCAGTGGGCCGGTCTACGGCATGTATGTTGCAGCCGTTGCCTCTTCGCTCTCCCCCGATACGGGCAACCAGCTCTGGATCGCCAATGGCAACCAGCTCAGCATCTTTGACGATCTCAAGTACACCCAGATCGGGAGCATCACTATTGCAGGAGGCCCTGGCTACGTCACCATCCCGCCCGGTGCCACCGTATACACCACGACACGCGATGGTAACGTTGTGGCCGTAGATCTCAACTCGCACAAGCTGCTCACGCTCATCTCAGGTAGCAAATATGGTCCTATGGACTATGATGCTAGCACCGGCGAGATCTACGTACCCGACTTGCAGAATAATCAACTTGTCGTGCTAGCGCCAGTCAACGCAGGCTTTGCGCCGCCACCGGAGCCGAGCCGCACCATCAAAATTGGTGTGCAACCGAGATCAATTGCGATAACCAACGATGGTGCACTTGGCTTTGTCGCATTACAGGGTGGCAACGTTGCCATGATTGATATTCCCAGTCGCCAGACCATCACGACATTCTTCGTGGGTGGTGAGCCACAGTTCATCATCACTGGCCTCTACCCGCCACCCGTTGGGACAACACCACAACAAACATCCACCTGGCAAATTGTCGTTAGCATTATGGGTTATCTCTTCGTGATTGTGCTATTGATTGTACCGTTATTTCTGTATCGTCGCTACATAAAGAAGACTCGTCAGGCTGAAGGATGAATCATTTCATAGCATGTGTTACCCATACCGTAGGTGCGCAATTTATTGCGCCAGCGCCACGAGCAAAGAAAACAGGCACAATAAATTGCGCACCTACGGTATGGGTAACAACTCTCCTCAGTGCAAAAATTTGTGCTATCTTGACTGACTATCTTGGATAATGGCATACTTCTATAATAGAACGTATGTCATTATCTAATAGGATAGAGGTTTGAACGCTAAGTATGAAAAAACGTGGTAAGCAAAAAGCTGTTTCAGCATTCAAGTCGCATCAGAGCGCAACAATATCTCTGGAGTCCGTCCTTCAAGATGCTCGCACATTTCCCATTATCGAATGCTGGATCAGTGCCGACTGGGAGGCAGGCTCAGGACTGGTACAGATTATTGTAGCTCGTCAGCAACCTAATGGGAAAATCTGTTGCGGGGTCTACCTTGTAGACAAGTTCTGTCTGGGACTTAAAGATACCTTTGCTAAAGTAAATCTGTCCCTTGATCGCTATAAGGATGTCTACGATAGAATTGCCAGCCGACAACCGCTGAAAGAATGTTCAGTTGAATTAGTGCATCAAATGATTTACAGTGCTATCGAGTATGGAGCGCGTTTTGGCTTTACACCCCAAAGAGACTTTGCCCAATCGCAATACGTATTAGAACCCCATGGCGAACTGGATGAACCTTATCGCATAACGTTCGGACAAAATGGGAAGCCCCTGTTTATTGCCGGGCCATATGACGATACGGAACAGATCTTGCAGCAGTTAGACAAGACAGCTGGACCTGGGAAGTATGATTATATAGCACCTCCGCTCTAAGTCAGATCGTCTCCAAAAGTACAGAAAAAAGATGTGCTAGTGTAGAAGCAGCAACAGACAGCTGTCTGTTGCTGCTTCTACACTAGCACATCTTTTTTCTGTACTTTTGCGTGTTTAGCTTTTATAGCGCTTAATTTACTCAATAATTTGCATCTTTGTAGTCTTGAAAGTGACTTAGTAAAATTCTCGGTCGTTTGTCAACAAATATTGCTTGCGTACATATTGACGTATATTAATCTCATGTGGTAGTATATAACGATGTGAAGCATAGAGAAAATTTTCTATAGTTGACTGAATTTAACCAAATGAGTGCGTAAGATTTTAAATAAGTAACTTTTTTAAGAAAAGGTATTGAATTGCAAAAAATGAACAAATAGCAATATATGTATAACTTAGGCATTGCCATCATATTTCTGTTATTGTAAAGGAGTTTACTTATGGACATAAAGCTAGCAGGAAACATTAAGATTTTTTACGCCTATTCACCCGAAGATAGAGAATTGAGGGATGAATTAGCAATGCGTTTGGGGAGAGCTTATGTTGATCACTTGTATGATGGTGAAATCTTGGCAGGAGAAACACGTTTCAAGAAAATAGAGGTATATTTAAATACTGCCGATATTATCCTCTTATTAATTAGTCCTAATTTCATGGCATCTGACGATTGTTATCGTGTACAAAAGGAACGTGCCTTAGAAAGACAGGCAACGGGAGAAGCGCACGTAATACCAATCATTCTCCGCCCTACTGATTACCAAGGTGAGCCTTTTAGTAAATTAAAAGTATTGCCGACTGGGGGAAAGCCTGTCACTAGTTGGCTCGATCGCCAGGAAGCTCTGCATGACGTGGCCGTGGGGGTTCGTAAAGTCATTACCAGTTCTCTCATAAAGCAACGTATTAAGGTTGCAAAAACCTACTCTGATCAGGGATTTTACAAAGAGGCTCTTGTTACATGTGAAGAAACAATTACTCACATTCGCTCTACAACTAGCTTGGATTATAATCCAGCGCTTTATGCCACCCTTTATCAGGTATATGGTGATGTATTAGAGAAGCCAGGGCATACGGAAAAGGCACTAGAGGCTTATGACACGGCTATTTCTTTTACACCAGAAGAGGCCCATCTTTATGCAGGTAAAGGAGAAATTCTCTTCAATCTTAAAAATTTTGCAGATGCGTTAATAGTCTACACGAAAGCCATTTCCCTCCGTCGTAATGAACCTCTGCTCCATAGTAGAAGAGGTGATGTGCTACAGCAACTAGAACACTATGAAGATGCGCTAGTAGCTTATGAGGCTGCAATTCGTTTAGATCGCAAGAACGCAGACTTTTGTAAGAAGAGGGGTGATGTCCTACAAATTTTGAAGCATTATGATGCTGCAATAGAAGCTTATAATGCAGCAATTCATTTAGATCCACAAAATGTCACATTCTATTTAGACAAAGGATTTACGCTCTTTAGAAAAAGAGACTATAGTCAGGCACTGGCCACTTATGAAGCAGCTATTCGGATTGAGCCTCATAACGCGCAAATTTGGAGAAATAAGGGAAAAATTCTTGGCGATATCGCACAATTTGAAGCCGCATTAGCAGCTTATGAAGAAGCGATTCGGCTTGAGCCTCATAATCCATTTCTTTATAAAGCAGAAGGTGATATCTTTTTGAAGCTTGAGCGTCTGGAAGAGGCACTGGCTGCTTTTGAGGACGCGGTTCGTCTTGATCCTGACTTTGCACATGCTCATTGTAGCATAGGCACGGTGCTAGATAAACTTGCTGACTGTGCTTATCAGAAGCTAAAACAACGTGCCGACCATGCCTACCATAGGGCTAAGCAATTAGGAATTGATTGTAGGCGTTGATTGCTAAAGATACTCCGCTACGTTGCCCACCTGGGAATATACTCCCTAGTATCTCAGTAAATAGGAGGACAGCATATTTCGTTCAGTGGAATACTCTTCCACTTGATGATGCTGCAAGATGAAAAAATGAGCAAACAAGGTACTCAAATTTGCACCGTTTGTTGGACGAGCAATCCTTCCTCTAGAGGGACTTGTCTGAAATGTGGGGGTCTCTTAGAGCCTGATGATGACATACTTAAAGCAAAACTGACTCCTTCCACAACCAAGATTGTTTCAGCTCCATTCCTTCCCGTCGATGATCTTGAAAGTGATCACTCGTTCAACGAGACGACGCCAGCACATTCCGACGAACATCCCTCATCGACCGTCAAAGATTCCGGCAGTTCTTCTTCAGATCAGGGAGCATTGAGGTCGTCACCATTGCCTCCTCCAGGCCCACAACCCCGCTACAGAAATCCCCGCTGGAATGCCTTGCGCAGCATCAATGAGAGACGTACATTAATGCTCATGATCATTGGTGGCTTGCTTGTGACTATTCTCCTTTTCGTCACTGTTAGCCAGCTTTTACAACCTGTGTCTTCCAATTCCCAACTCACGCCTACCTCTAATCCCACTGCTACTTCTAATACAGCACTGCCCTATCCAATATATCCACAGGCCATTGGCGTCTATCCTGACGAAGATGGTGAAAATATCGGTCTCAGTGATGGATCATATGCTCTTGATGTGGAAAAAGATAAACAAGATATTGAAAAATACAGGCCGGGAAGCAATTATAAGATTCAGGCGTCAGAAGCGCTCAGGAAGGGAGATACTGGTAGGGCGACTGCGCTGTGGAGCCAAGCTCGTAATGAAGATAGTAACGATGCAGAAACGCTGATTTATCTGGAGGATCAACGGGTTCTAGCATCGGGCAAGCCATACGTGACCATCGTGATTGGCTCCGTACTGGCGGATAAGCCTGTCGATTATTCCAGCCGGGATCAACTGCAAGGAGCCTATATTGCTCAGCTAGAGCACAATGAGGAAGTGCGAACTTCTTCTTCTGGTGATTTGTTGCTTCGTCTGCTCATTGCCAAGTCTGGGAATACTACAATCAACAGTGTAAAAGTGACCAATCAGATTCTTGAGGCTGCACACTCTGATAAAACTATTGTAGGTGTTCTTGGCTGGACCAAAACAACGAACTCGCTGAATGTGCTCCCAATTTTCGCGCAAGCGCATATTCCCATGCTGTCATCGTCGGCGCTTGGCGATGATCTGACTGGCCGCTCTCCCTATTTCTTTCGCATTGTTCCTCGCAATAAAGAATTAGAGTCTGCTCTTGCAAAATACACTGCATCAAAGCTAAAGTTTCAAAAGCTCGTTGTAGTTTATGAGGGTCAAGACCCATTCAGTCAGAATGAAGTTGACGACTTCACTCAACAGTTTGTAGCTGATGGTCATGACAATCCTCCTCGTCTGCCATACCAACGTCTATCATCACCTGAGAAGATGAAAGATATAGTTAACAGTGCCTTGCAGACGAAGCCGGATGCTATCTTACTGGCAGGTAGCAGATCTACGGATATAGGGAATTTTCTTGCCGCTATTCCAGCTGACTCGAATGTGAAGATACTGACAGATTCTGCTGAATACCCGCTTGCAGACGCTCCCCCTGGCGATTTTAAAAATACTTCACGCTTGATTTTTGCCTCTCCGGCGTTTCCAGATGAGTGGAAAGTCATTAAACCGTCAGAACATGAACAACCTTTCTTTATAGAATACAAGACGGCCTTTGATCCATATAATCAGCATGGTAGTACTCCATATGGTTATCAAAGACCTGATACCGCTGTCATGCAGGCTTACGATGCTATTCTCGTGTTAGTCAAAGGTCTACGGATTGCCCGCACAACACATAATGAGAGTCTGACGGGAGATGATTTACAGCAGGCCCTACTAAAAATTAAAGGCCCTCAAGCTGTACAAGGAGTCGCTGGACAAATCTCGTTTGGTGCTGATCATGATCCTGTCAATAAAGAAATTGTTGTGCTACAAGCTGAGGACAAAGGTCTTCAGCTGAAGTATTACCAGGGCTGTTTTCTGATTGGTGATACGGATTGTGGAGGGCATTTTGTTTAAGCCTGTTGACGTTTTTTCACTTGTACAGATCATTGCTGCTTGTCAGCAACCTAACAGCAAGATCTGTTGTGAGACCAATCTTGTAGACAAATTCTGCCAGCAATTTTTCAACTACCCTAGTAAAGAGACATTGAGAAACATTAACCATAGACAACATAAACACAACCAGATCTTAACCAAATCTCCACTTACTTTTCCTTTTAGGCATCCCTCATGTGACTTATACTCTACTATACATATACATGTGTATATGTATGTATATATATTGCAATTGACGACTTTATAGAAAAGAAAGTACATATCCGAATGTTCAAGAATACACGGATAAAAAAAGCAATTGGACTCATGCTCGTCTTGTTGGCGTCTACCGTTGTAGTTATTGCTAGCTGTAGTAACAACACTCCTACTCCATACACTGATGTAAAGCCGCAAATACGCAACTTTACGCTCTATGTGCGTAGCACCTATGTCAAGACACCAGATGGTCAGAAAATCTTCGCCTTTGGCTACACTGATGACCCTAATGGTCCTGCGAAAATTCCTGGTCCTCCCATTACGGTCAATGAAGGCGATACGGTCAATGTTACTCTCGTCAATGACAAAGATCCTACAAAAGCACCATTCAACGCTACTGGCGACGGTCATACTGTTCATCTACACGGACTCGATCTGCCAACCGCTATGGATGGTGATCCGATGACCTCCCCTAGTGGACGCTCTGTGATGCAAGCAACACAGTTCCTCTATCATTTCGTAGCTAAGAACCCTGGTACTTACTGGTATCATTGCCATCAAGCTGCCGCTGAGCATATTCAGATGGGTATGTATGGCCCTCTGATTATTCGCCCGCGCGGTGAGCTAAATGTGCCTTATCCTGGTACACCCGCATTCAACAAAGAATATACCTTTGTGCTCAGTGAGATGGATGCTGGTGCCCATCAACAGGACTATGATAAGATGTATAAAGGGAGCAGTGATGTAAATTGGGCCAACTATCACGCGAACTACTTCTTTATCAATGGCAAAGCATGGCCTGATACGATGAAGGACCCCAACGACAACATTTCTGGCACTCTGGGACAGACGGTACTGGTTCGTTTGATTAATACGGGTTATCTCGTACATTCCATGCATTCGCATGGTTTCCACTTCCTGGTTGTAGGTACAGATGGGCGCAAACTCGATCAACCTTATTATAAAGATACACTAATGATTGGTCCTGCTGAGCGCTATGATGTGCTCTTCAAACTCGATCAGGTGGGTCGCTATATGTTCCATGACCATGCAGAGCAAATGACGACTAATAACGGTGAATATCCCGGCGGGATCATCACGATGATCAATGTGAATAATCCTGACGGTTCTAACCCGGTACGCCCTTCATAATGGATAAAGAGTAGCACTAAGAAAGGTTTCATGATGAATAGATTATGGGTCATCTCTGCTCGACCTTGGCTCTGGCTTGTCCTCTCTCTCGTTTTCATCATTCCGTTTGTCTTTGCTGCATGTGGTAGTAACGCTAGTAGTACATCTGCGACGCCCACGCCTACCCCTACCCCGTCACCTACGCCGTCGCCCACTCCCATACCAAAGCCGACGGTGGTGCGGGTAACTATCGGCGGACTGAACCACCGCTATTTCTTTACACCTGCTACCCTGACTATTCGTAAGGGAACACGGGTGGTCTGGGTCAATACGACGGGCGCTCCCCATACTGTCACCAGTAGCGATGGAGGCTTCGCCAGTTCGGGTACACTGGGTAATGGTGATGCCTTTTCAGCTACCTTCACTATCGCTGGGACTTTCAGCTACCAGTGTTCTATTCATCCCTATATGACGGCCACTATTATTGTGACAGGCTAATCTTGATCCTCCTTGATGAGAAAAAAAGCAGGCCAGAGAGCGGCAGATGACAGCTCTCTGGCCTGCCGGGTATCAGGTGGAAAATTCGTTTTGTGCCAGGCCACCATCAATCCTATTGACTTTTTTTTCCCTGCTTAGGTATACTTAGTAAAGTATATAGCAGAAAAACCCATTAACAACCATATATGTGCAGTATTTAACTGCTCTCATCCAGAGAGGTGGAGGGAAACGGCCCTATGAAGCCCGGCAACCCGCTGCAATGTTGCATGCAGGGTGCCAATTCCGGCGGGATGACTTGTTCCGCAAGATGAGGGGCCTCAGCGAAGTAGCGAAAACCCCTAAACAGGGGTTTTTTTGTTGCATAAGCATAAAAGATTTTTTAGAATATAAAAGGCAATAACGGTGATGAGGACGAGTACATGCTATGGGTGGCTACAGCGAGTTGACGACGATGAGATGTCAGCACCATTCCAGCATCGAATATGACCTCGGAGTTGCAGGTTGAAAAACCCTCAGTGCAAAAACAAAAGGGCCGATAGGGCTTTGGGGGTCCAGGAGCGAAGCCTCGCCTTTCGGGGTTTGGGGTGTCCCCAAATGCTCCTATTCCCCAAAAGGTTTTGGGATTATGCGCTAGGGCGAGTAGACCAGGCCGGGTGGCTTCCGTTACAGGCTAGAGTGTTGTTTGTTCTTTCTCAAAAAGACAAACAACACTCGCAAAGGTTGCTATCGTGAGGTGGCAACAAATCAGGGTGGTACCGCGACGACGTTAACCCTCGCCCCTGCTAGGGAGAGGGTTTTTTTTGTACCTTTTTCATTGTTGTATTGTATGCGCTTTGACGTTGTGTACAAGTTAGCTTTAGATAAAGAGCGTGATATGTTGATTTTCCTGCATCTAGTATACCAACCAGGCTATCGGGGCTGGTGATCCAGTGCACTAGGTGGGGTTTCATAATAGGAAACGAGTGAGAAAGGAGTTTGCAATGGTGGCACAATTAGAGCGTCTGATGGGGGGTCAGCCCGTATTGTTGTCCCCTGGAAATCAGGTGTGCAGCTTCACGTTTGATCGGCTACCGCTACAACTGGGAGGTTTTTTTGGTCCTGTTACGCTAGCATACGAGACGTGGGGTACTCTTAATGCAGAGGGCAATAATGCGATTCTGATTACCCATGCCCTCACCGGCAACTCTCATGCCCATGATCCTGAGCAGCCCGATGACTGCAAGGTGGCATGGTGGAATCCCTTGATTGGTCCCGGTCGTTTCTTTGACACTACACGTTACTTTGTCATTTGCTCAAATATCCTGGCTAGCTGTTACGGCAGTAGTGGCCCTTCATCGCTTGATCCTTGTACTGGTCGATCCTACGCGATGCGTTTTCCCGTGATCACTATTCGTGATATGGTGCGCGCCCAACGGATCTTGCTGGCACAGCTGGGTGTTCGTAAGCTGGCCATGGTAGCGGGTGGCTCTGTCGGTGGTCAACAGGCGTTAGAGTGGGCCGTAAGCTATCCCGAACTGGTTGAGAAGGTGGCCGTCATCGCGGCAACTGCGGCGTTGACCGCCCAATCGGTCGCCTTCAGCGAAGTGGAACGCCAGGCCATCATGGCTGACCCTCGCTGGAACGAAGGCAACTACGAGCCGGGAGAAGGTCCTGCAACTGGTCTGGCCATTGCGCGTATGTTAGCGATGATTACCTATCAAAGCGAGGAAGGCATGGAAATACGCTTCGGTCGCAATCGTGCAAACTGTACCAGCCATCGCACGACGCCATCACCGACCCGCTATCCCAACCTGGGCGGACGTTTCGATGTGGAGAATTATCTGTATCACCAGGGCAATACGCTGGTACGTCGCTTTGATGCCAATAGCTACCTCTATATCAGTCGCGCGATGGATCTCTATGATGTCAGTGAAGGGTATCCTTCAATTGAAGCCGCATTGAGTCGTATTCGTAGTCGAGCATTGTTTGTAGGTATTCGTTCGGATTTTCTTTTTCCAGCGGCACATGTACGCTGGCTAGCTGATAAAGTACGTACCGTCGGTGGAGACGCAACCTATGTAGAATTAGATTCACCACAAGGTCATGATGCTTTCCTGAAGGAGTGGGATCAGATGAATGCGGCCTTGAAACAATGGTGAGCACTGATCAGTGTTGATAATAAGGAGCAATACTTGCATGGCACTCAACAGCAATCGCAGTTATGGTTTTGAAACATTATCGTTGCATGCAGGACAGGAGACAGCCGATAGCGCGACTAATGCGCGTGCTGTACCAATCTACCAGACAACCTCTTATGTCTTCGATAGCCCTGAACATGCCGCCAATCTTTTCGCGCTCAAGCAAGCTGGCAATATTTACACACGTATTATGAACCCCACGCAGGACGCTTTTGAGCGCCGCATCGCTGCTTTAGAGGGCGGCGTTGGCGCGTTAGCGACCTCGTCCGGTCAGGCCGCAGAGACGATAGCGATTTTGAATATTGCAGAAGCCGGTGACGAGATTGTGTCATCCACCAGCCTCTATGGTGGTACTTATAACCTCTTCCACTATACATTGCCCAAGCTAGGAATTAAAGTTCATTTTGTCGATGGCCGTGAACCGGAAAATTTCCGTACTGCCATTAATGAGCGCACCAAAGCCATCTTTGCTGAAGTGCTGGGCAATCCACGCCTGGACGCGCTGGACATTAGGACTGTGGCCAATATTGCTCACGAGCATGGTTTACCGCTTATTATCGATAACACGCTTGCTTCGCCGTATCTGGTACAGCCGCTCAAGCATGGTGCAGATATCGTGGTACACTCAGCTACCAAGTTTATTGGCGGGCATGGTACTTCTATCGGGGGCGTGATCGTCGATGGTGGCAGATTCGATTGGGCGGCCAGTGGCCGCTTCCCCGGTCTGCTGGAGCCTGATCCTGGCTATCACGGCATGCGCTATGTGGAGGCACTTGGGCCTCTTGCCTATATTATTAAAGCCCGTGTACAATTGATGAGGGACCTTGGTGCGGCAATCACGCCTTTCAATTCCTGGCTGTTCTTGCAGGGACTAGAGACATTGCCTCTAAGGATGGAGCGGCATAGCCAGAATGCTTTACGCATCGCCCAATTCCTGGAAGGCCATCCTGCTGTTAGTTGGGTCAATTATCCCGGCCTGAAGAGTCATCCGCAGTATGAATTAGCGGCGAAGTACTTTATGCACGGCTATGGTGCAATCCTGGGCTTTGGCATTAAGGGGGGGCTGGAGGCTGGCAAGCAGTTGATCCGCCATATCGAACTCTTCTCGCACTTAGCGAATGTCGGCGACGCCAAGTCGTTGATTATCCATCCTGCCAGTACTACCCACGCGCAGTTGACGACCGCCGAGCAACTTGAAACAGGTGTCACAGCTGATTTCATTCGCCTCTCTGTTGGTTTGGAGACGGTTGATGATCTCATCGATGACCTGGATCAAGCATTAAAAGCTGCAACCAGTGCGGTTAGTGAATCCGTTAATGTATAAGTAATATGCATCGTAGTCACGCCATTTATGGCGCTGGGTTATGCATCATAAATGGCGTGATTACGCACGTAACATGACTTGGGTGAAATTATTATGAAACATGCTGTTTGTGTTTTAAAGTTTGGAGGTACGTCTGTTGGGAGTGGCGAACGTATCCGCCAGGTGGCAACGATCATTGCTAATACGTTGCAATCGTCGGAGGAAGCCTTCCCTGTTGTTGTTGTTTCTGCAATGTCTGGTGTAACTGACCAGCTACTACGTATTGCCCGTCACGCATGCTCTGGTGAACAGAAGGCTTGTGAGCAGGAATTGCTCGCACTGCGCCAGAAGCATCTGGATGCTGCTGAGCATGTGCAGGGTGCACAGTCGGGTTTAATTGCCGATCTTGAGCAGACGCTGGCAGAACTGCATAAAACCGTGCTAGCGCTAAAGCGTGTTGCCAAGACTGGTCAGGATGTGTCTTAGCCGACTGCTGCCGTTGCTTCATACGGTGAACGTCTCTCTATACTCCTGGTCTCGGCTGCCGTCAACGCTAGCGGTGTGCCGTCCGAGCCTGTGCGCCAGGAAGTTAAGAGACGCGTACTAATGCGCGGACATTGATCTACCCACTGGTAGAGCGCGGAGTAGTGCCGGTCGCTGGCGGTTTTATTGGTCGTACCATCACGGGTCACGCCACGACGCTAGGACGCAACGGCTCGGATTATTCAGCCACGGTGATTGGTGCCGCGCTAGATTGTACTGAGGCTACTATTTATACTGACGTGGATGGTGTGTTGAGCGCGGACCCACGTCTGGTGGCCAATGCCCGTCTCCTGCCTCACCTCTCCTATGCTGAAGCGGCGCGTCTCTCCTGGTTCGGAGCAAAAGTGCTACACCCGCGTACCCTCATCCCCATCGCGCATCGCAATATCCCCGTACGGGTACGCAATACCTTCCGCCCGCATATTCGCGGGACTGTCGTTGGGCCAGTTGATGAGCAGAGTGGAGCAACCGCTATCACTATTCGGCGCAAATTGGCATTAATTACGGTGGAGAGTACCGATCTGTTTGGTGCACCAGAAAATGCCGGACAGGTCTTTGCCTTGGCCGCTCGTGCTGGTGCAGCTCCTGTAGTCATCTGTTCGTCTTCCGGCCACCATCTCTCTTTTGCTGTAGAGGAGCAAGCTGCCGATTCTATCATTGCCTTATTACAACAGGATATGGATAACTGGGCTGTACGTTGTCGTCGTGGGCTAGGGGCTTGCGCGTGCATTGGTTCCGGCTTTACAATCGATCCCATGAGTCCTGCACGTGCAATGACCGCGCTGGCGAGTGAGCGTATTCCAGTCGTCACGCAAGGTACATCGGAACAGGGTATTGCTTTTATTGTCAAAGATAAAGATTGCGAACGTGCTCTGCGTGCGCTACACCGCGATTTGATAGCGCCAGTAATTCCATTGGTGCGCCATCATACGAAAGAGAAGAGCGCAAAGCACGCTAACTGATCGCTGCATGGATTATAGTAGTAACAGCTCAGTGGCCAGGGCACCGATAAAGGATGCCCCTACAATGGTACGCGCGCGGCCTGCGAGCTGTATCCGTACCATTGTAGGGGCATCCTTTATCGGTGCCCAATCAGCAGTAAGGGTTGTGGTATTATGTCTGTACAATTACAGCCGCGCATTCCGGTCGCCGTGCTTGGTGCGACGGGCATGGTTGGTCAGCGCTTCATCGAGCTTTTACAGGGACATCCCTGGTTTGAATTGGTAGCATTAGCCGCCTCAGATCGGCATGGTGGTCGAAGCTATGCCGAAGCAACTACCTGGCGTCTGACCGGAAGTGATATGCCCACATCAGTGGCATCCCTACCCGTCGTTGCTTGCCGACCGGAGGCAATCCCTGGCGTAAAGATTGTTTTTTCTGCATTGCCCGGCGAGATTGCGGGCGATATTGAGCTAGCCTTCGCCCAGGCTGGCGTAGCCGTCTTCAGCAATGCAAAAAATCACCGTATGGCCTCCGACGTGCCGTTACTCATTCCCGAAGTGAACCCAGAGCATATTGCCGCTGTTGTGCAGCAGCGCAAAACGCGTGGCTGGTCCGGTAGTATTGTCACCAACGCTAATTGCTGTGCTACGCCGCTTGTGATGGCACTCAAGCCGCTACAACAGGCGTTTGGTCTGAGCAAGATTCTCGTCACCACCTTGCAGGCCATTTCGGGCGCTGGCTACCCCGGCGTGCCTTCCTATGACATCGTTGATAATGTCATCCCCTATATCGGTGGCGAAGAGGAAAAATTGGAGTGCGAGACGCGCAAAATGCTGGGCACCTGGGAAGAAGGACACGGCTTCAGTGATCCTCAGACGGTAGTGAGCGCCCATTGTAACCGTGTCGCAACGCGTGAAGGCCATCTCGAATGTGTCAGCGTGCAATTGGAGCGTGAGGCTAGCTTTGAAGAGATTGTTGCAGCCTGGGAAAGCTTTGCGCCCGTACCACAACAGCTCAAGTTGCCCAGCGCGCCCGCACGTGCCTTGATCTATCGCCCTGAGCACGATCGTCCACAAACATTACGTGATCGTGACGCAGGCAATGGTATGTCCGTCACGATTGGCCGTTTACGCCATTGTCCGTTACTCAGCCATAAGTTTGTGTTGCTCGGACATAATACTATTCGTGGTGCGGCGGGTGGTTCGATTCTGAATGCCGAGCTGTTTGTAAGCAAGGGGTTGTTGTAAGCTGATTGAGGAAGAAGAAGACAGCAAAGAGCCGGAGGGCACAGCCGCCCTCCGGCTCTTTGCTGTCGTTGGAGGATAGATTAGTATCTTCTCGCAGGTACGCGAGTAGCTCTTCAAGGGCCACTCCGTAACGATCTCCCCGCGCATCAATCACATCGACAGGAGGCAACTGTGCCCATGTCTGATCCAGCAGCATAGCGCCTATCTCGTTGCCTTCTGCGTAAACGTCCAAAGCCCACAATTTGGGACCGCGATATTGTGCAAAATGACCGTTATCAACCCGTAGACTCATAAGCCCCAATATCACACCCATAGTTCTGTGCATCTGGCCGTCTCATTCCACGCTGATCAGTCGAGATGCCATCGATATGACATGCGTCAAGCGGAATGGCATTGATGGCAGGACTGCCAGGGAGCAAGGCATGGGTGAAGGTATGAGGTGTCGTCAACCCACCGTTATCGCGCAACACAGCATCAATTTTCAAATCAGCATTAGCACTTAGCAGCACGTCCGTCGATTGTGGAGGAAATGTCGCAGAGAGATCCTGCAAGAGATTGTAGCCATTCGAGGTGAATTTGCCCGCAATGTTTGGTCCAATCTTACTAGAGTTGCCAACGACAATACTATTACGTAGACTCACATGGCTCTGGATGACTGTCCCGTTGGTGTCCTTGCTATCCTGAATAAAGAGACTACCTCCATTGCCCCCAGTTTGATTGCCATAGATCGTACTAAACTCAATAGCTATTTGACAGCCAAAGCAGGAGATGGCACCACCCATGAGTGAGGATCTATTGCCCGATATGGTACTGTTAATGAGCGTGACTCTGGTAGTATTGCCATTGGAGATGCCACCGCCATCGCTCTGTGGTCCAGTGGCAGTATTCCCTGAGATCGTGCTATTGGTGATCGTAAGCTCACCAGCGTTGGTGATGCCACCGCCATCGCCGTCTGATCCTGCGGCAGTGTTGCTAGCGATCGTGCTATTAGTAATCGTGAGCTTGCTAGCGGTGAAATTGTAGATGCCCCCCGCTTCATAAGAAGCCGTATTGTTCGTAATCGTGCTATTGGTGATCGTGGCCAAGCCCCGGTTGTAGATCCCGCCACCGTGACCCATTTGCCCAGAGGCTGTATTGCCCGAAACGGTGCTATTGGTAAGGGTGAGTGTGCCTCGGTTGTAGATACCAGCACCATAGCTGAATTGTGCAATGATGGTATTGTCCGCGATCGTGCTATTAGTGATGGTGAGCGTGCCCGCATTGTCAAACAAAGACTCGGTATTGGACTTAGTGCCTGTGAAGGTCAGACCTGAAATGTCTACGACGGCATCAGGTGACAAAATGATCCCATGATTACTATGGATGGTAAGCAACTTCGCACCCGGACCACGAATGCTCAAGCGCTTGTTAGCAATGGGCAGATCGTCGGTTAGCTCAATGGTCTGTCCCCACAGACTCTTGTCAAATGTGATCGTACTTCCTGAAGGCGCACTGTTAATAGACCAGAGCAGTGATCCTAGCCCATGATTATGGACATTAGTGACAACTGCCTTGACTGGGACATGCGTGAGCACACTGACTTGCACAAGGAGCCACGTCCATAGAAACCAGCCTGCTACTCCAGTCGTTGAGGCTATGAGGATAACTATCAGTATCACGTTGATAACGAACCGCACCTGATGAGCGACGCTGGCACGGCGGAGAAATCTCGCCTCATTTTGACTTAGCGTGTTACGTTTGGCCCATGCTTGTGCCTCTTTGAGCTGGGAGCCACGATAGAGCCGGTCTTTGGGCCTGTTGCGCTGTTCCCAGGCCGCCGCATCCGAGCTTAGGGTCTGTTGGAGGGGAATGTCCTCGCGTGCCTCACGTATCCAGCTGGAGAGACGCGGCCATTCGCGGATCAGGGCATCATGGCTGACTTCGACAGTGGTGGTTCCGGCATTCTCGTTCGTGGTGAGCAGACGTGCAGTGATGAAGGCATCGGTTGTCTCGTGCAGGATGCTTGTTTGGGCGGCATCAGGCAAGGACAACTCTGAAAGGACTGCACGGCGTCGTGTGGCATCCTGCTCGCTCATGCCAGGATCAATGAGGCGCAAAAATAAGGTCGGTGCGAAACGTTGATGCTCCTCTGAAGGCAAAGTAGCGTAGGTAGCTTCTGCATGCATGACCAAAGCTCCTTTGACGCCGCCTATTGCTTGGTACGCTGCTATGGTCAAGATATGCTCATCACGTCGCTGAAATAATTGGTCGAGTGTGAATTGCAGTAGCGGCAATGCTCCCACCTGTCCCTGAGCCTCGAAAAGCAGATCACCCGCCAGATTTCCCTCAAATGTCAGCTGTACATCAGGTAAAGAGGCAGGCCCTTCGATAACCTCGTGTAGCTCATGGATCTCCATCGGCAGGACAATCTGGCGGTGTGCTTCTATCAAGCGAGCAAACGTAGGATAGCGCATTGGACGGTCAGAAAAATCAGCACGCAGTGTCAGGATAACCAGGACTGGACCCTGTACTTCGGTCACAGCTGTCACCAGTAGTTCAATGAAGCGACGACGATCCTCTTCAGCAATCGCCTGGGTGAACAATTCCTCAAACTGATCGATTACCAGCACCAAGCGACGGCCTGATTCTTTAACTAGTTGCATTGCGAGCCAATGGAGGCCACGCGCCGAATCGTCTTGCAAGTCCTCACACAGCGTCTTCATAGACCTGCCCGGAAAATGTGGTGCCAGAGTGAGGGCAAGAGCCTCGATAGGATGTGTACCTGGCACAATGGGTTCCAAGTAGACCCACACCTCGCTGCCAGGAAGCACACCAGCTTGTAAGCGAGGAAGTAGACCAGCCAGCACGACACTCGATTTACCAGAGCCACTTGGTCCCACCATGGTTAGCAGTCGCCACCCTGCCGTCCTTCGTGGTTGTGATGTGAGCATACTGCTGAGTTGTACTATTACCTCTTCAAGCAGGGCATCACGTCCGAAGAAATCCAGGGCATCCTCTTGACGAAAGGCGCGTAGCCCCTTGTAGGGATTGCGGGCGTTACCCCCTGCTGCTGTGGAAAAAGTAGCTTCCTCGTCGGAGGACATATAGGTATCTTCTCGCAGGCACGCCAGTAGCTCTTCAAGGGCTACCTCATAACGATCTCCCCGCACATCAATGACATCGATAGGGTGCAACTGTTCCCATGTATGATCCAGCAGCATCGCCACCATCTCATCCCCTTCCATCCAGACTAGCACGGGCTTGCGCTGATACACCTGAGCAAGCCGCAGGTGCTCTCTGACCACGCGTGAAGAGCGCGTCCGAGGTGTGACGACCACCACCACGCGCTGCGCTGCACGCATGGCTTGGCGCATGGTATCTTCTTGATCAGTGCCAGCAGGCAGGTCATTGGAAAGCAGCAGTCCTTGTCTCTTCAGGTCAGTTGCCAGACGTTTAGCAACTAGCTCATCACTTGGCGCGGCGGAGAGGAAGATCGTCCGTGGCGTCTGCACGACTAGCGACGAGCGTGGGGTAGCCAGCAGTGGCGCAGTTTTCTGAGAATCATCATCATCTAGCCTACTCTCGCGGTGAGCGCGTTCTAGTGCCTGAGCAAATGCTGAGACGCTCACATACCGATCCTGCGGGTCCTTAGCCAACGCTCTAAGCACTACCTGCTCGACTGAAGCGGGCAGTTCTGGACAATACTCGCGCAAGGGTGGGGGCGTTGCTGTCAGATGTTGCTCGATCAGTTCCCAGGGACTCCCCTCGAAGGGACGTACTCCCGCGAGCCATTCATAGGTGAGCACACCCAGTGCGTACTGATCGCTAGCAAAATAGGGTTTGCCACGTGCTTGTTCAGGAGAAATATAAGGAATGGTTCCCGCTAGCGCCTGAGTTGAGAGCAGATCCGGCGCGGGGGCAAAGAGGGCGAGACCAAAATCACTGAGCACCAGATGATCATTAGCATCCAGCAGGATATTCTCTGGCTTGACATCACGATGGATGACGTGATGATTATGGGCATATTGCAGAGCGCAGGCAACCTGTTTCACATACTCTACCGTCATATCCAGAGGCAGACGAGTCCCGCGAGGATGACGTTGCCGCAGTGTACCCTTGGGAATATAGTCCATCACCAGTACCGCCATGCCCCGTTCCACCGCAAAGTCAAGCACGCGCACGATGTGTGCATGCCTGAGACCAACCAGGGTTTGGGCCTCTTCCAAGAAATACTGTTCTTTCTGCTCGCTAAGTGAGTGCTGGAGCATCTTAAGGGCCGCTACACTTTTGAGATAGCGGTGCTCACCCAGGTAGACTTGAGCAAAGCCTCCTTGCCCAAGCAAACGCAGAAGCCGGTAGTTGCCGATATATTGACCTGCACGGTCGATCATAGCTTCGCTCACCTCCCCTGAGAATGGTGGCTCTCTGTGAAAGAGCATGAACGATCGTTATCGCTTCGTATACTCATAAGCCCCAATATCACACAAATGAAGATCTGCATCCGGTCGTCTCATCCCCCGCTGATCAGTCGAGATGCCACGGGTCTGACATCCGTTAAGCGGAATTGCATCGATGGCAGGACTGCCAGGGAACAAGGCATGGGTCAAGGTATGAGGTGTCGTCAGTCCACCGTTATCGTGCAATGCTACATCAATTTTCAAATCAGCGTTAGTATCCCTGTGCACGTCTGTCGCTTTGAGGGGAAATATCGCACCAGAGAGATCTTGAAAGAGATTGTAGCCATCTGAGTTGAGTGTGCCCGCAATGTCTGGCCCGATCTTACCAGCGTTGCCAACCACAATGCTATTACGTAGACTCACCTGGCTCTGGATGACTTTCCCGTTGGCGTCCTTGCTATCCTGAATAGAGAAACCACCTCCATTGCCCCTAGTTTGATTGCCATAGATCGTACTAAACAGAATAGTCATTTGACAGCCAAAACAGGAGATACCACCACCCTTGAGAGAGGATCTATTACCTGAAATAGTGCTGTTAATGAGCGTGACTCTGGTGGTATTGCCATTGGAGATGGCACCACCGTCACTCTCTGGTCCAGTGGTAGTATTCCCTGAGATTGTACTACTGGTGATCAGAAGCTCACCAGCGTTGGTGATGCCACCACCATCGCCGTCTGATCCTGCGGCAGAGTTGCTAGCGATCGTGCTATTGGTAATGGTGAGCTTGCTAGCGGTGAAATTGTAGATGCCCCCCGCTTCATAAGAAGCCGTATTGTTCGTAATCGTGCTATTGGTGATCGTGGCCAAGCTCCGGTTGTAGATCCCGCCACCGTGGCCCATCTGCCCAGAGGCTGCATTGCCCGAAATGGTGCTATTGGTAATGGTGAGTGTGCCTCGGTTGTAGATACCTGCACCATAGCTGAATTGTGCAATGATGGTATTGTCCGCGATCGTGCTATTAGTGATGGTGAGCGTGCCCGCATTGTACAGTAAAGACTCGGCATTGGCCTTGTTGCCTGTGATGGTCAGATCAGAAATGTCTAGAGCGGCATTGGCAAACACGTTGATCTCACCTTTACAATGGATGGTAAGCAACTTTGCACCCGGCCCATGAAGTTTCAGGTTCTTGTTGGTGATCGTCAAATCGTCGGTTAGCTCAATAGTCTGCCCCCATATGCTCCGGTCAAAGGTGATCGTACTTCCTGACGCTGCATTATTTACTACTTGCTTTAGCGAACCGGGTCCCGTGCCGGTGGCGACTGTAACAATAGTGGGATGGAAGAGGAATCCGGCAAATTGAATAATTAGACCGAAGCTCAGTACGACTAAGAGAGATAGCGCAATAGCGAGCGTACGTACATGTGTTTGCCGCGTCGTACTTGCTTGCAGGAACTGTGCCTCGTGTGTGCTCACAAGGTTGCGTGAAGCCCAGTGCTGCGCTTCTCTCAACTGTGAGCCGCGATAGAGCCGATCTTTGGGCTTGCCGCGCCGTTCCCATCCAGCTGCATCCTGGCTGACAACCTGTTGGATATGCATATCCTCGCGCCCCTCACGCAACCAGCCGACAAGCCGTGGCCATTCGCCCATGAGTGCTTCATGACTGACCTCAATGGTAGTCGTGCCAGCCATTTCATTTGTCGTCAACAGGCGAGCAGCAAT
>VBJK01000397.1 GCA_005879655.1 Chloroflexota bacterium
GGTGGAAAGACGGAGAGCGCGTAGAGGGCGTTGCGTGCGTCTTGAGGAAGAGCCTGGTCGGTTACAGCGATGACCGACTGTAGCGAGAGATGAGTATCGCTAGACAGATTGGGATGGCCCTCCATGGGACCATACGGTTCGCTGATCGTCAGGCGTTCCTCTGGCTGGGTGAGACGTTGCAGCGCGGTAGCGATACGGCGGGGCTGACCACTATAAGCCTGTTTACGCAGGTAGTTGCCCATCAGGGTGAGTGCAAGCGGGAGACCACCCACAGCATGAACAAGATCATATACCCGTTTGGGCTCGTACTCTACGGCAGCGGGGGCTAACAGATGTAACAAAGCTACGCTCTCTTCTTCACTCAGCTCCTCAATCTCAGTGGCACCGTCAAAGGCCATATGCGAAGCTATATCGCGGTGACGTGTGGTCAGTAGATGTGCACAATTGGGACCTCCAACTTTAAAGGTCAATGCTTCCTCTACTTTCCATACATCGTCGATCACCAGCAGCATTTTGCGTGACCCGATGGCACCGCGCAGTACTCTGGCCCATGCTCCACTATCCTTCAATGAAGCCATCTCAGTTGCAGCAATACCGAGTAACGATCCCCAACGGCTCAACAGGCTAGCAATGTTAGGATTGGGACCGAGTCCAGCCCACAAGATGCCATCGCTAAAGTGTGTACGCAACTCAGCATCATGTGCCAGTGCGATGGCGAGCGCAGTCTTGCCCACCCCGGGGAGTCCATTGAGGGCAGTGAGTGCAACATTGCCACCACTGGCGAGGCGGCGTTTGATGCGTGTCAAATCGTTTTCGCGTCCCACCAGAGGAATGGCAGGCAGCAATGGGATAATTGGGTCGTAGATCGAAACCGGGTTTGCAGCGATGGATACAGTGGGTATCTGCGGGGGTGTATCACCTTGAATACGTTGCTCTTTGCTGTTGGGGATTGTTGCCGCTAGATCAATGCAAGGAGGCGCTTTCATTGAAATGCTATTGGCAGCAATCGTCTGGTCTAGCGCATGGGCGAATGCCTCTACGCTCTCAAAGCGCTGTTGTGGCTCTTTAGCCAACGCCTTTAGTACAACTCGTTCAACAGCTTCTGGAAGAGTGGGCATGCGGGAACGCAAGGATGGAGGCGGTTCTGTACAGTGCTTGACGGCAATCTCAATAAATGTTGTGCCTACAAAGGGAGGAGCGCCACACAGCCATTCGTAGACGACAACAGCCAGCGCATATTGGTCGCTAGCCGGACCAGCTTTGCCAGTAATCTGTTCAGGAGCCATATAGGTAATAGTGCCAACGACATCCTGAGCGCTACGGGAGACCGTGAGCTTCTGGATCATAACCGCAATGCCGAAGTCGCTCAGCACAACGGTCCCATCATCCTGCATGAGCACATTTTCCGGCTTCACATCACGATGCACCCGTTTTTGGTCGTGAGCATATTGCAGTGCCGCAGCGATCTGCTTAACATAGGAGCAGATAGTGGGTAACGGTACAGTTGTCCCGGTAGGATGGCGCTGGCGCAGTGTGCCGCCAGTTGCGTATTCTAATACGATATAGGGAGTAGGCTCTATGCCAAAGTCCAGCACACGCAAAATGTTGGGATGCTTCAAAGCGGCGATTGTGCGTGCCTCTCTGATGAAGCTCGCTACATCCTGTGAACTCATCTGATCATTCATCACCTTGATGGCGGCAAGTGTACCCAGAAAACGATTCTCCGCTAGATAGACTTCGGCAAAGCCACCAGCACCTAGCAGACTGCGGATTTCGTAATTGCCTAGATGCTGTCCTATACGCTCCTGCACAAGTATTCTCCTTGGTTATGTATGCTACTGCCATTCTACTTAATTGTATGTCACTTGAGTTGTATCAGCAAGGGAAACATGAAAGGATAGATGAGCGCTATTTCCTAAATTATTCATAAATTAGAGCTGTTACAGAAGTTTGCGAATGAGCCTGAAATAACGAATTGTGCATAAACGTTTTTATTATTACTTTACAAGTAACACTTGCTTGCAACAAGTTGACGCTCACCTTTCCTTCGTTTCTTTGCGATGCTCGGAGAGCTGAAAGTCATTTAGCTTACCATACTGGCAACTTGCAACCTACAGTACTAAAAAGTTGACGCCTTTTGCAGGAGTTGAAGCCCATTGAAGATGCTATTATCTCATTGAGGGACACAACTCTGACAACTTGCAGCCTACAGTCCCAAAAAGTTGAAGCTTTTTGAAGGGATAAGCAACTTATTGATGGTAGTAATACATGCAATAATGTATTAAAATATAAATACGGTCACTCACGTACCCAGCTTTGTCGTGATACCTCCCCCATTTTTCTGCAATTGCCCTCAACCAAAAAGGATACATTAGTACTTTTTAGTGGTACCCTGCTAAAAACCTGAAGGTCTAAAAAAAATCTTATACTATCATCTTTGTACCGAACGAAAAACGGTATAAGACATCGCAGCGATGAAAACAATTTGGTCCAATGAATTGATTGTTGTTGATGGTCTGGCAGGCGCACACGTTGAGGTCCATATCACGGAGGAACGGTGCACAGAACCTTCGGAAGATAGAACAACCTATGCCAGGTCAGTGAGTAGACCTATGACCTCATACACGATGAGACATAGGCGAGAAAAAAATATTTTCAGGGGAAACGATAGGTGTTGTGGTAGAACCCTTGCTGAGGGTTATAAACAAGAAAGTAGACAAATTCGTTACCGTTTGTTCTCTGGTTGGTGTGATTTACCAAGTTTCTGGCGAGTGCCATGAACGCCCAATGCGCGACCTGACACTCGCCCGATCTACCAGCCAGCAACTCGGTTGGTTATATCGGGTGGCACATTCCCGGTATCCCAATCCTTTCCTGGGCCTGTGGGGGATATAGCCCTGGTGTGATTGGTATCTCAAGGTGTCCTGGCTGTTACGCGCCCTACCTCCGTTGACCGACGCTCTCTAGTGTCTGTCCGTCATTTATCAGCGCGGCAACTGTGGTAGTAGCCAGGCCACCAGGGCCCATCGAGAGAACTGCTCTCTCAGAGTAGCTAGCAAAACGCACAGACATGCGCTTGCTATGAGGAAAGGACATGCGTGCAAGCAACGCACGTAAAAGGCCGCCCACCGTTGCCGCACGCGCAACACACACGGAAAACGAGCCGTCTGCGATCGACAGCACAAAAAAAGACGCCCGCGTATAGAGCGCCCGTTGCCTCTGAACCGGACAACACACGACACGAAGAAAGAAAGTTTCTGAATTAAGAAGGGGATAATACTATGACTACGCAAGTTACATTCAAAAGCATGTTTCGTTGGATCGTTCCGGTCATCGCTCTGTTGCTGCTCGCAACTGTTCTGCTATTAGCAACACCTGTATTTGGATTTAATGCAACGCACCAAACACCTACT
>VBJK01000232.1:0-950 GCA_005879655.1 Chloroflexota bacterium
TACACATTCATGGCATGACCACGCAAAAAGCCTACCAGGGTGATACCGCATTCCTGTGCTAATTCAACAGCCAGACTAGAAGGGGCTGAGATAGCCGCGACACATGGAATACGAGCCAGCAAAGCTTTTTGTATAATTTCAAACGATGTGCGACCACTGACCAGCAAGATGTGTTCGTCATAGGGATATGCATTGTGCAATAGACCGTGGCCAATCAGTTTATCAACGGCATTGTGCCGCCCAACATCTTCACGCAGGAGCAACAACTCGCCATGGATAGTGAAGAGTGCAGCAGCGTGCAAACCACCAGTATGGCTAAAGACGGTTTGTGCGGCTTGTAGATGAGCAACGAGTCTATAGATAGTAGATGGCTTCACGCGTATATAATCGGGTGCTAATGGTGGTACCGAGAGCATGAGATCGGCAATATTATTCCTGCCGCACAAACCACAGCTTGCCGAAACGGTGAAATTGCGCCCAAACGCTGCCGCAGCTGGTCGCTCCCTTTGTTGTTGCAAGACCACATTCACCACATTCGCTAACGGAAGCCCATCCCCATCGAGCGCTGGCTCAATGCGGACTACCTCACTAGCTCGCTGAATAATACCTTCGGTAATCAGAAAACCCAGCGCAAGTTCTGTGTCGTGACCGGGCGTACGCATAATCACAACAAGGGGACAGTTAGCAATGCGTATCTCCAATGGTTCTTCAACCGTCAGTTGCTCCTCGCGTTGTTGTGCGGTATCTGCTTGCCAACGCGTTACGGTGACACGCATTATACGCTCAGGATCGAGCGAGGAGCGCCAGAAATCTGATAATGCCATGTCATTTCCTCCTGTCCCGCATACACAGATTGACGCACATGCTCTTCAGTGTTAGTATATGCACACAGTCATTATTTACTGAACGGCAAAGGGGCAGCGCAATGGAGCACTTTCTACAAACCAGCA
>VBJK01000232.1:972-3543 GCA_005879655.1 Chloroflexota bacterium
GATCAGATTACGACACGCGTGCAGGCGCGTAATCCCTATGTCAGTCCCTCCACAGTATACCGTACATTAGAGTTGCTAAGTAACCTGGGATTGGTACGCGAAAGCCTCCTCCCTGGCGAACAGCCTCACTATGAAATTACAGAAGGGCATGCACATCATCACCTTATCTGCCGCCGCTGCCATACGACGATTCACCTCGATGAAGCGCTACTGGGAGATTTGAACGAAAAATTACAAGCAGAGTATCACTTCCACCGCCTCACCCTCGACCTTGTTGTAGCGGGCTATTGCACTGGATGCTGGCAAAAGATGGAGCAAGAGACAACCTCCTGAATATGGTGGCCCTCCCCCTTTCAAGTATAGATTTTTCAGCGGCGGGGTCCAGGGGCGCGGCCCCTGGCGGGGTTTCAGGGGTGTCCCCTGATTTTCCCTCTCCCTCCGCCCCCGAAGGGAGCGCACAAAAAACCTATACTTGAGAGGGTGGGATGGGCCACCATACACGGGCAACTCATGCTATCTTAACATCCAATTTGCAACATACCAGTGCTGCAACAATATGTTCTTGTATCATTTGCTGGCGGAATCTGTGGCTTGACATAGTTATTAGAAAAGATGTCATTATAGATGGCAGCAATCATTGGTCCAACAGTAGCACCACCTTCACCACCATTCTCTTTCATCGCCACAATGGTCACAGCAGGCAACTGGCCAGAACTCTCCACAGAATAAGGAGCCTGTGTGATCATCCAAGAATGAGCCGGGAGTCCACCTCCAACCTCAGCTGTTCCGGTCTTGCCAATAATACTCCACTGCGAACCAAACAGTTGGCTGACAATAGAGCCAGAACCACAGCGCACAACACCATACATTGCTTTACGCGCACTGATGGCCGTTTGCTGACTGACCTGCTGTGATCCTAATGTTTTTGAGCTAAAAGACTGAATGGTACTTTTACTAGCAGGATCAACAACCTTGGAGATGAGGGCAGGCTGCATCAGTTGCCCATCGTTAGCCACAACATTGTCAATCAGCGACATCTGGAATGCCGAGATAGAGTCAGCGCCCTGGCCAAAGGCATTTTCTGCCAGCCTATTCACCTTAAGTCGTTGTACTTCTCCCTGCTTATTTGTGTCTTGCACTTTACTGACCACCACAGGCAACCCGTCAATCTTCACTTGCTGGCCGACAAAAAACCGATTAGTGTAATCCAGCCAGGTATCAACACCTGTACGTGCACCGATCTGCGCAAAGATGATATTGTCAGAATGCACAAAACCATACTCGGTAGTGATTGGGAAACGCATGGTGTAGCCATCAATATTATTTCCGTTTGGCCCGAACATTTCAGTCTCATCACCAGTACCAAGAGTAACAGGACCACGAGCATGATCACGGTCAAATTGCTCATTGAGCGTTGTCTTGCCAGAATCAAGGCCCGCCAGCAGGGTCACGGTCTTAAAGGTTGAGCCAGGCGAATAGAGTGCTTGTATTGGGCGTTCCACCAAGGGCTGGTGAGGATTTTGCGCTAGACTATTATAATAAGACAGCTCTCCCTTCATCAACGTCTGCACCAGCTTATTTGGATCGTAGCTAGGGCGGCTCAGCATCGCCAGGATTTCACCAGTATGGGGATCAGAAACGACCACAGAACCACGATCAGTGCGAAAGGTCTCACCAGGGATAATATTAATCGGATCATCAAAGTGTTTTGCCACACTCTGCTGGATACGCTCGTCTATCGTCAGATAGATATCGTCGCCAACAGGTGGCCGATGCAGTGTCCTATTGACGACATTGCTCATAGCAGTGAGACCTGCCCGACCACTCAGTATGTCGTCAAACTGGCTTTCCAGGCCTGTTGCAGGATAGTTAATGCCAGCGTAGTAACCGATCAGACCAGCTAGCGAAGGATCAGTATAATGGCGAATGTTGCCACAGCTTGCTTTGGTGATCGACTCGGCCAGCACCACGCCGTTGCGATCCCGAATGCGGCCACGCTGTGGGGCATTGGAATAAAGGCAGGGACGGCCATTGTGGATATTGGCCGCCACCTGATCCCCTACTACAACCTGCCAGTAGACCAGTCCTGCGCTCAGGGCAATAAACAATCCTACAAACAACAGAGTGAGTTTACGTATACCTGTGCGAATATTCATAAGGAAGCATCCTTTATCTTGAGACACCTATCTATCTAAGCATAATGCCAATAGGGAGTGTACCATTGATAACCATCCCTAGCAAGTGAGATAGGCAACTTTCGTCTCTCATGATGAGAAAAATATGCCAGAACTCTCACCTTATGTACGATAATGACGCATCATCTCATCGATACTATCCCCACCATACTTCTCAATCCACGCCTCAGTCAGTACGATCGCCATCATCGCCTCACCGACCACGCCAGCAGCGGGCACTACACAAACATCACTACGCTCGTAGCGGCTTTGCTCGATATTCTCGCCCGTCGCCAGGTCCACCGAAGGTAAAGGATGAGCCAGGGTCGGAATAGGCTTGACACCGACGCGTACTACAATAGGCTCGCCATTGGTAATACCACCCTCAATACCACCG
>VBJK01000232.1:3551-11876 GCA_005879655.1 Chloroflexota bacterium
ACATCGTGCACACGCGAACCGGTCGTGCGCGTAGCGGCGAAGCCCATACCGATCTCCATCGCTTTGACCGAGGGAATACTCATTATGGCCATGCCAAGGCGCGTACTCAAACGGCGATCCCACTGGCTGAAGCTTCCCAGGCCGATCGGTACATCTAAGGCGACCACTTCAAACACACCGCCACAGGTATCTCCATTGTGCTTCGCCTCTAAAATACGTGCAATCATCTTTTCGGTGAGCGTGGCATCAGCGCAACGCATCGGAGAGCTTTCTACCGCCTCCCACATCTCATCGGAATATGCGCCCCTGGTGATCGAGCGAGGCGTCTCATAGCCCACATCGACCACAGAAAGTACATGACTATGAATGCTCATACCAAACTGGGCTAACAATTGGCGGCATAATCCACCTACGGCCACCCGTGCAGCAGTTTCACGCGAACTTGAACGCTCAATGACATTGCGCACGTCGCTATGCCCATACTTCATGGCCCCCGTAAAGTCTGCATGACCGGGACGTACACGGGTGACAGGATCAATCTCAGCCTCTATGGGGGCTGCGTTCATACGCTCTTCCCAGTTGACCCAGTCACGATTCTCTATTTGCATCGTGATGGGAGAACCAAGCGTCTTACCGTGGCGCACGCCTGCCAGAAAACGAATCTCATCCTTCTCTATCTTCATACGTCCACCACGACCATAACCGCCCTGGCGACGACGCAAATCGGCGTCAATCCGCTCTTTCTCCAGCAACAGGCCAGCAGGCAAACCCTCAACAATAATGGTCAGGCAGGGACCGTGTGACTCACCTGCCGTCAGAAAACGAAACATGTTATTAACTCCTACAATCGAATGAACTGCGCACAATGCACCCATCTCACTGTCTATCTCTCTATATTACACCAATCCACACCACTAACTCCACTTGTGCAAGCCTTTTTTTGGCAGCAAGGAGAGCAGGAGTATACCCCATGGCCATACAGTTCATTGTACCTGCTTCACAAATTGATAAAACATGTGTAATGGATTATGCGGCTACGAGGAGTTGTAAATGTGCATAGCGCAATTATTGTGCAACTACGGTTTTCTTCGATTTTTTCTTTTCAATGATGAAAACGTGCATATCTTTCATCTGTCATTAAGGTAGTAGCTTAATCATTTTACTTGTAACACAAGAGTAACTGTACGAGTATCTCTTTAATACTTATAGCAGTCACGTATTGACAGAAAACAGAAGTGTACTTTACAATACATTCGATCACTATTTTGCCGTATTTATTCACAAAATTTCTTAGGACATTATCCCGGAGGCAATCATGTCGCCTGACCAATCATCAAACAAAATTGGAAAAACCGTTGGTGAAAAATTACGTAATGCGCGTATTGCGCAACATCTCACGCAGAATCAACTTGCGACGCCCGACTTTTCTGTGAGTTATATCTCTGCAATAGAGCGAGGCCAGATTCACCCATCGCTACGAGCATTAGAGATCCTGGCAGCAAAACTGGGTCTCACGTCCACACAGCTTTTGCCGGATCGCGCACAAAGCGAAGACCGTGCTAATCCACAGATTGGCTCGCCCGAACGCGAAGAAGATGAAACAGCACTGTCATTGCTAGAAGCCCAGCTCTCTCTCCGCGAAGGCGCTATAGATGAGTCGATCGCTCAATTACATAAGCTCTCCGTAAAACGTCTAAAGCGCCCGCAACAGTTACAGCTTGGTTTTCTCTTAGGATGGGCCTATTACAAGGCGGGCCAGTATCAGAATTCTGAATACACTCTTACAGAAGCACTGTCCATAGCAAAGGAGCTGAACGATCAATACTTGATATCGCGCATGCTTTTGATCCAAGCTGCTGCTTATGCTGCGCTAGGCAACTATCCTCAGGCCGATCTCACCTATCAGCGTTGCCTTGATACTTTAGAGACTACTGAGCTACATGACCCTTTATTTGCAGCGCAAATATATAACAATGTGGGGCAGTATTATATCCAACTGGGCCAGATAGAGCAGGCACTAGCAATGTTTGATAAAGTGATCGCTATTACAGCGGAATTTGCTTCTGTAGAAAACATTCAGCTAACCTATTCAGCCCTTGGGCAATATTATACAGAGGAAAAAGTCTATGATCTGGCTGCGCACTACGCCTATAAGAGCTTAGCCCTCTACGACCTTCAATCGCACAAACATCTACGCAGTGAACTATATCATTACCTCTCTCTGGCCCTACTAAAAATTCAACCAGATGAGGCACAGACGTTCATTCAACAAATCCTGGTACAAAATACTTACGTGCAGGATAAACTGGCCCTAGCAAGCATTTACGCGGCAAAGGCAAGGCTGTGTTTTATGCAGCAGGCATTGGCAGATGCGGATAAGCTTGTGCAGGAAGCTCTGACCTTAGCAGAACCCTTTGGTGATACTCTTATCTACGCCCAGGCCCAGCTTTTACGCGGCTATATCAGTTATGCACGGGAACAACCGACTCAGGGCGACCAGTACTTTGCCACGGGCTTTGCCATGCTAAAGCAACTCGCTGCTCACGAAGAACTGGCCGAAGAAGCCGTGCGTTATGCTGAGCTGTTGGAAGAGCATGGTAAAGTGCATGAGGCGTTTATCTACTTGAGGCTGGCTTTTCAGAGTCGCCAGAAAATGGGGAGGTAAGCACTGCTTCGATAAAGGATTAACTGGATTGTTGCAGGAGGCGAGCTGTAGCAGCGCAATTTATTGCGCCGTGCTCGCCGTAAATACCCGTAGCCGCACAATGCATTATGCCCGTTTTCTTTGCTCTCGTCTCCGGCGCAATGCATTGTGCTGCTACAGCGTGTACCTCTTTTTTGCATTGAGGAATTGACTTATCTAGAGGAAGAGTGTTATCAGCTATTCCACCGTCCGCACTTCCAGCAACATAAACATCGCCTCCAACAAACTCCGCTCTTCAGCATCATGCAAGCGCAACTCTGTTTGGCCGAGCGGAACAACAAGCTGTCCAGCTTCATCAACGGGAACTGTGCTACGAATCGCACGCGGATTACCACCAATCCAACGCACCGGCTCTAGCAAAGAACCCAACGGGACCGAGATCTGTACATAACGGTTGCGCAGCGTGGGAGCGAGATTGTGCAAGCGCAACTCTAACAACTGATCGCGTTGGACGATCGTACCTTCTACTGCATGTGCGTGTAAATGGATAACAGGCTGCTCCGCTTTGAACGGACGCTTCAGCGTCCCAGCGCTACGCACAACCTTCTTGCCACGCATGCCACCAGTACCAGCTAGCGCAGGAGTAAAAGAATAAAGAGCAGAACTATCTTCTTCTGGCGTATCATCAGCCCTTTCAAATAAGGTCGCCACCCGCACCAGATCGTGTGTAGCATGACGGCGTACACTACTCTGCACAATACGAGCGCTAATCTTCAGGGCTAACTGCAACAACGAGCGAGCATAGCTATGCACATCCTTCTGCGTATTACGCGCATCGCGCCAGAGCGCCTCGGCCTGGCTGATTAACGTCTGACACAAATGACCCAACATACGCTGAGGAGTGGCCGTCAGAGTACGCGTACCCTGACCAAGTAACGGGCGCGGCTCCTGTGGATATACAGCGGCCCGCATAGCATCATACAGTTCTAAATAGCCCTGGTGACATTCCTGGCAACCCGCAAGATGATACAGCAAAGGAGCATAGTGAACAGTTGCCATTTCATGGTTCGTCAGTAACGCCATTACAAAATCAGGTAACTGCTGATAAAAAGAAACATGATAACCACTACCCTGTAATAATTCTAAATGCGTTTCTCTTTCCCGCGCACTGCTCTCGACCGCAAAGGCAGGATTGCTCTCTGAGTGCGGAGGGACCTGCATGACTTGTTTCAACCACAATGCGAGTTTCTCGTCATCGCCGCTTGCGTTAGATGAATCAGAGAATTGCTGATCATTGCTCATAATGAGCCTCCTCAAAAATCTGGCAGTCTACTCTTCACGATAGAAGCGCAGCAAACGCTTCAACTGGGCAGGAGTGAGATGTACCGTCTCCTCACCATGCCATGAGAGTAAACCTTCAGCAACCAGTTTATTCAAACCTAACCGCGCGTCACCTTCAGAAAGATCATCCTGCGCCAGGGTCTGAATATCTACCACATAGTCGTTCGTATCAGACGAACGCACCGTATATTGAGTCAAACGTAAAGCGACCCGTACCGTCAAATTGGTACTGCGTTGTTGCAAACAGTATCTGAGCTTTTTGTGTGCATGGTCTTTGTGCTGACTCAAGTGTGGATTTTGGCTGGCAGAGGCCGGTAGTGATACATGCAACTCTTCGCTGATGACATGCAATAATTCGTCTGCCCCCATCTCTTGCAACTCATTTAACACAGCCTGTAACTGATGGGGCGCTGTGCTTAATACAAGAATGCAGTGTTTGAGGATATTGCGTAACTCTAACTGCGTAGTCAAACGGAGCGTAATCTCTTCGGGTGCTGCGAAAGGGGTAGTCCCCCAGACAGATTCGGCGGACTCATCAAGTGGATCTTCATCATGCTCGTTCCCGGCCACCGTTTCTAATTCAGCAGCTGTGTTGACTGGCAAACGGCGTTTGCGCAAACGATCAATCGCTTTATTTTTGACGCAGCGACTGAGAAATGCATAAAACTGCGCATCAGTCAAGCTGTCCAGCGCAGTCAATGGTGTTACATCGCTGCCGCTAAATAAGCCAAGACGAACCAGCTGCTCAACCACATGACCAACGACCGTATCTACCTCAAAGGCATCATATTTTAACGCACCGAGAAACCTCTGCGCATTTCTGTGGAGGTAGGCATAGAGCAAAGGATAACTTTGTTCGGGGTGATGCCTCAAGTCATGTGCAGTAAATGGCATGTGGGAATTTCCTCCAGAACGCCGATAATTTCAATGCCTTCAAAACGGGCTGAGAAAGGACATTGGCTCCCGCTGCTCTACAGAGGGAAAGTATACATACCAAATCCTGATGAGTCAAGTGGAAATGCACTAGGGATACAGTCAGTAGTCTGGGCATATTCTATCGTATGCATTTTACCAAGGAATATGCCCCGAACGCAATATAGACAGTAAGAATCATAAGAGGACCCCTGGCATTAAGCCAGAAGTCCTCAACGCTGATATATACTTTACTCTAGATCACCACGCTTGCCCAAGCGCTGATGCTCATAAGCCTTTTTAATGGCACTGAGACTGCGCTGTACTTCTCCACGTTCCTCCAAAAGATTGGCGAAACGGAAATAGGCACCAGCAGCGATCTCGTGAGCATTTGAGCCATCTAGCAAGCCCAGAGCATTCGTGAAGTACTCATCGGCAGAAGCAAAGTCGCCGTTGTGGTGGCGAATCTGTGCGAGAGCAATTAACGCCTGACCCTGTGTTTGAGGATCGTTGCTCGAATTGGCAAAGTTGAGTGCCTGCTGAGCTTCGCGCTCGGCATCCTCTACCTGACCACGCTTGAGTAACAATTCAGCCAGACTGGTATGACAGAGAGAGGCCGATACTTCATCATTCAGCTCACGCTCAATGACAATCGCCAGATTATACTCCTCCTAAGCCTCATCCAACTTATTCTGCTTCTCCAACGCTTTACCAAGACGCTGATGCGTCATACCGACCAGGCGTTGCTCATCGCGCATCTCGTAGACCGCCAGGCTGCGCATCGCATACTCACGGGCCATATTGAGTTTGCCAGCGGCTTTGTAGCGCTGACTAATCTCCATATACTTCTGAGCAAAACTCTTACTATCACGGCTCATCGAATCAAGAGTCGCTAAAGCTTTATGATAGAAAATTACAGATTTCTCTAAGTCACCAAGTCTAAAGTAATCGTTAGCTAGATTGCTGAATACATCTAAAGAGAATACTGGATCAGTAATCTGACCACTCTCAATAGCGGCATTACAACGCAGATGATTCTCCATGGCCAGAGTATAATTATAAAGTAAAAAGTACGCTTTACCGAGAAGATTGCGAGCACGCTCAGTGTATTCGCTATCGTTCAAGGCCTCTCCCTGGGAGACGGCGGCGCGCAAATCAACAACAGCTTCCTGGTATTCGGCACCACCGAGGTGGACCTGACCGCGCAGCAGGTAGAGTAAGTAGACTTGATCAGTCGTAATGCGTTCCGGCTGGATGGGAGCTAGCAGCGCTTCGGCCTGGGTAAAGGCATCTTGTTGCACAAGCACATTAGCCTGAAGCAGGTCCACATCAATCCTCTGGTCAGGACCGGAATCGGCGGGAGAATAGCCAACGGCACGTGCTTCGGCAGCACCTGCGGGCGAGCCTTCGAGCAAGAAAGTCAGAGGAACATCCAGGCGGCGTGCCAGAATAGAGAGAGCTTTTAAAGATGGTCTGATCTTTCCTCTCTCAATAGCTGAAATGTAGGAGATGGAAAATTCGGGAGCAGCCAATTGAGCTTGAGTCATCCCCAACTTTGTGCGAACTTCGCGAATGTTGGTCCCGACTCTAGCCGCAACTGCCTTCCCCACGTTGGCAGTTTCTAGGGATGGCATGGAAAAAATCCTTTCACATGGAAAATTAAATTGTTTCGCAAATGCTGTTGTACGTCACCAAAATTATCTAACGATTTCCTACTAATTACAAAGTTACTTATAAAAGAGTAACATTGTTGTGACATTCCTCTAATAAATTTGTGGCATTGTACCAGAAAAATTTTCGAGGATAGGAACTTGCTAGATAAGGGTTCATATTTCGTAGTCTATCATACAGTAACTATTCTAGTCAAGACTTATGAGAGGAGTGGTACTAGGACATTGATAAAATTGTTGAACACTGACCACAACACTTCAGTCGAGAGTAAAATAGGAAATAAATCTCTGTATATTTGCGCATATACAGAGATTTATTTCCTGTTTCACTCTACCGTCCTGTGCTTAACTACAATAACGAGCCAGAATTTTTTACTCTCACGGATAAGACGACTAGTTACATAGGAACATAACTCCTCAATAATCGTTCATTGAGAGGATATAGCAATCTACAATGTCTCTTTTGTTCTCCCTCATCATATCAGGAAGCATGCTCTATACAAGCTAGAGCTATCTGTATTATAATGCAAACGCACCAATAAAAATCTACCCTTCTTATCCATGCTGACATTGCATGCAAAACTTGTAGACAGGTCAGGAACAATACAGACCATGCTTTATCTTGTAGCAACACCGATTGGGAATCTGAGTGATATCTCCCTGCGTGCTCTCGAAACTTTACGTTCGGTCGATCTCATCGCCAGCGAAGATACAAGAAAGACAGGCTTATTGCTTAAGCACTTTGACATTCACAAGCCACAGATTGCTTTTCATGAACACAATGAGCAACACGCTGGAGAACGTATCGAAGAGATGCTCAAGCAAGGAAAATCCATCGCAGTAGTGACAAATGCAGGAACCCCAGGTATTGCCGACCCTGGTTTTACGCTAGTACGCCGTGCCATTCAAGCACAGGTGAATGTTACTATGATACCCGGCCCCACAGCCTTTGTGATGGCATTAGTACTATCAGGATTGCCTGTACATAGTTTCACTTTTCGAGGCTTTCCCCCTCGTAAATCAGTAGGAAGAAGAAAGTTTCTAGAAGTGGATCGCGATATGCCCCATACACTGATTTACTATGAAAGCCCCTATCGCTTGCTCTCCTTTTTAGAAGATGCGCTGGCTGTCTTTGGCGATCGCCCAGCTGCTTTAGCCAACGAGCTTAGCAAGCTGTTTGAGAAGGTCGAACGCGGCACGCTCTCCTCTCTGCTGACGGCACAGGCGCAGTCCAAGTTAAAAGGAGAGTATATTGTGGTTATCGCTGGCAAGCCACAAGCAGGCAGAAATACGCAGAACGACTCTGATACTGAAGAAGCTCAATGATACCTCTGATACCGCTCAAGAAAATGCATACTTTGGCAAATAAGTGAAGTGATAAGAGGCCAGTTGTTCCGGCACAGAGACCAATGGTACCTCCCAATATATTGGACGTATAAAATCTTCACTACGCTTGCATTGCAATGCATATTTTAATTCAGATAGCACATACCCTGAGTGATGCGCTTGGCTAGACCAGAACAACTGAAAAATCTCAGCATCCGCGATCATCTGTTGAATATCTTGGTTGAAATTCCTTCCCTCTCGTGCTTTAATGACTTTGGCTATAAACTCAAACTCTCGTGCACTATAGAGATCCTGATATGCTTCGATGAATGGAGCATCCCTGCGGCTATATGAAGGGAAGATACGCTTAAAGATTTTTGTATACGCATTTGCCATTGCAGCGGCTCCAATAGCATCCTCTGAAGTCTCGAA
>VBJK01000398.1 GCA_005879655.1 Chloroflexota bacterium
CAGGACCACCAAGCAACACAACACAAGAATGCTGCTCAAGCAAAGGGACAATAGGGTACTGTTGCTTCTCTTCTGACGACGATTTGTCTTCAAACCCTGACAACATGGACTGTCGTCCTGCCACACGGGATTGTACAATCACGCGTAATGGCACAAAGATACCGTTGAGTTCAGGATCTTCGTTCTTATCGCCACGATCTTTAGGAATAACGCCACTTATTTTCAAGCGCCGCAGTGTTTCTGTAAGATGAGTAGTGTACACTGCTATATCTTTTTCTAGCTGCTCCTCCGTGTAACCCTTTGCAAGCTCTTTGGCTGTCTGGCCATGCTCTTTAGTGCCATTTAATTCTGTGACAATACTACGAATCTCTTTAGCAATCTGAGCAAGTACCCGATCCCGTTTCGCCACCTCCATAACAGGCTTGGCATCCCTTGGTAGCCACTGGATTTTGCTGAACACGAGGCCATCACAGTTAGCCGAGCGCACAAGAATCGGTATAACGTGTGCCTTACCCTCCTCATGTAGCTTCATCGCCTCCTTCAGTTCAATACCCATGCAATAGCCGGAGTTGATGAAGTCGGGACTGATCAATAAAAGAATAATACGCGCTGTCCTCAAATGGACACTGATCTCGTCTGCCCACTGCGTACCAAGGCCAATACAGCGATCATGCCATCCTACAATAAGCCCTTGCTGCTCAAGCCCACTCAGGTGTTTACCGAGTTGATCGCGTATCGCCTCGTCCTTGTGGGCATAGGAGTAAAAGATACTAACAGGCTCAATCTGCTCAGACATAACAATCAAAACTTTCCTTGCGCTATCGCTAACTCTTTCTACTGAAGATAAATGCTCTTACAGTATAATGATGTGTATAAGGCATGTCAATACGCCAGCCGATGGATGTCTTTTTTAGAACGCAGAAACCCAGCCCAATCAGTCTAAAGACCAGCAAAAAGCATAGAGAGGAATATTCAGCCTGCACACATTTGATTTTTTCTTTCCTTTAGCATCATATATATCCGACCACTGAACCTTCAGAGACGTAGTATACCTAGAATTGATGAATTTACTTGTAGATTCGTGCTCTTATGTATATGGATACTTAGCATTACCTTGTATAGCGTATCAGAGTATGATGTACCTTATTTCTAGGCTAACTTAAGTAGAGAACCACATAATAGTCGCGGAATAGATAAGAGGCACATAATGGACTTAATACTATACTTCCTCGCAGCCGTGATCGTCATACTACTCCTAGTTGGATTTGCCCTCCTCGCTGTTCGCCTACACACGAGAGAAGAAATATATGAGGAGCTAGAGGAAAAAGCTCACCTACTGGAAACGGACGAGCTACCAAAGCGAAGCTCCCTCAGAGCCTTGAGAGGTGAACATACCAGCATTTGATCATACATGCTGTAGCGACGCGGCTTGTCCCGCCTTCAACCATTTGATCATACATGCCGTAGCGACGAACAGGGGCCGTAGGGACAGTGGCTTGTTCCTGTCCGTGTCTCTACAGCCCCGCCATCCGTCCTAACCAAAACACACAAAATAGAAGTGCACGGTGCGATTCAACGCACCGCGCACGCCCTCTTTTTATACCAACCTGCGTTCAGTGGTACCAATCTCACAGGTCCCCTTGCCTTCGCGGCTCCCAACGGCGCAAGGCACTGTCCCTACGGCCCCGCCTTCCGTTCAAGATCGTCTCTTTGAACGCAAGTCGGCATCAGGTCCCTCTGAATCGTAGGGGCGTGGGCGACCGCAAAGGATCGCCGTTCGGAGGTCCTCGTCCATCTCCTCGCGCCAGAAGCCTCGGGCGGGGACAGAGCCTTGCCCCTACGATGATCAAATACCTGCCCTTGAGAAGGAAAAATAACTAGCGGGGAAGTTGCTTTGTCGTATTCAGGATCGTCAATAAGCGCGGAAAGCCATATTTCTCGGTAAGCGCGTGTAGACGTCGGAAGCCATCGCTATATACAGAATTTGGATTTTTCTCGATTGAAGATGCATAGTAATTTGCTTCGGGTGTATTTAGATGCTGGTAGTAACGATATGACAGTAGCTCACAAAATCCTTCCTCTCCCCAGGTAGGTAAATCCAGAATGTCGTGTACAATGAGCCAGACATGCCCAAGCTCATGTAGTGTTACCCCTTGGAATAGGATCTTGGGTAAACCGTGAAGAATGGCAACACCGCTTACTTCGGTGCGTACAATGCGACCATCCTGTGCATACGTTGTGCTCGTTGTTACGCCCAATGAGTGAGATCCATGGCGTTCGTGTAGCAACTGAGCCAGTTTTGCCCGATTACACAATTCCAGCTTGAGTGGCAAATTGTTGTAAGTTAATCCCTCGCTATTAAGCCAGTGAACAACACGCGAGTAGAGAGGTTTCGCCTCTTCCATCGTCTCGACGGCATCAGCGCGACAGATAGGGCAACGTACAGTCTCAGCTCCACGCTCTTGCTGTTTTGGAGCTACCAAACGACCACAGTACTCACAATGAGGATATTGCTGTTGATGATCCTTACAAAATTTGGGGCGACAAACTGGCTATAACATTGAGCATGATATGGTGCGTGATCGTGCAAAAGGAAACTGTCACTCCCAATGGGACGACTACAGCCCGCACATACAAAATGCTCTGGATGCCATACCGACCCTAATGCCTGTAAGTACTCTCCCCCAATTAGCTGGCCACAACCAGCACAAACCATCTGATTCAAATCCCGCTCAATAAGACTTGCCATGTCTTCAACTTTCTCCGATAGTATCCATATAGCGTGAAAGAGGCGATTCACACATGCTTGTGTTGTTGCACGCCTTTTTAATATAGTCTAGCATGGTTTCATATGTCAACAGGCTCACCTTCTCGCGTATAGCCGGTAAGCCGTTATGAACGTTCTTGTTTCAGAGACTTTCAGAAGAACCTAAGCTTGACTTTGTACATTTCCAACTGATTAACAAACGGCGAAAGTGAGCCGATCAAGTACAGATCGGGGCAGTAAAACCACATCAGGATCAACAGGTGATGTGGGAAAAGTCTCCAAGTTCCAGAAACGTCGTCGAACTTCAGCGAACACATCACGAAAGGTGGCGGTCTGTTTGCGATACCAAGCGGTTTGTGCGATGGGAAGCCGACCACCAGGAGCAAGGGCGTTCCCAAAGAGGGCCACGAGGCTGTAAAGGCTAAAGAGCATTGGAGTAGTCCGTTCGATAGCCAGATCCGACCATTGGCGTTGGGTCTCGATGCCCAAGTGGGCACGAGTTTCCTCAAACGTCACTTCCAAACTCCAGCGTTTCATGAAGTCTCGAACAATCTGTTCTGGCGTCAGGGTGAGATCGGTGGAAAAGATGGCTTTTGGTGGACGCTTGCCCGATGGATCACGAGTGAGCACCCATCGAATGGGTAAGGGATCAGAACCAGTGCGATACCACAAGGCTGTTCCTGTGCATATCTCTATGGTTCGCTCCCCTTGGCTGTACCAGTCTAAGGTAAGCTTCTGCCAGTTGGTTTCTGGGGTCTGTAAGACTTGTTCCAGAGAAGGAAGCCGTTGGCCCACGACTCTGGGACGACCAATGGTATGCTGGGTACGCGAAGGCGGTGGCTCATGGAGTACTGCATCCAACCGACCAGTCGTGATCAGGGTTACTTGCTGCGCTTTAGCATGCAGACCCAGCTCTAGCACACAGTAGGCGGTGTCGCCTATCAGCTTGATCTCCCGATCGGGAAGCCATCGACGGACCAAGCTGATCATCTGATGCGCCAACATCCCCACGGTTTTGTGCCGCTTGCCCAACCGTTCGCTCACTTCAGGAGTCGTCGCCAGCACACACAGGAAAGGTAATGCCCATCGCTGCTTGGTCCAGGGCAACGTCACGACTACTGCCATCACGATCCAGCGCAACCCTGGGCTGCTCACCGAGCGTTCTTTACTGGAGAGAGCACTATCGCGGTAATGCCCTCGTTTGCTGATTTTGCTGCCCCAGCGACGTTCCAGTGTTTCGTCAATGACCAGATCCACGCAGGTGCCTGCTGGCACAAACGTCTCGACGATGAGAAGGAGCAACTGGCGGCTCACTGCTAACGGAGACCACCGTGCCCGATTGAGCACCTGATGAAACAGGCTCCAATTGCTTGCCTTCTCATTGCCTGTGGAACGCAATGCCGCTGCCACAGTGCGGCGTCCGTGAGCCAAGAGTGTTCCTGTTAACAATGTCATGAGTTTGCTCCATGTTGGGGCTGTGAATAATGGTCGAAAGACCGTCAAAACTTCTATAATAGAGGCGGGAAGAGGCATGAACATTCTCCTTGGGTGAGATAGTGTTTTGATCAGCTTCTATCTTACCCCAAGAAGCTTCATGCCTGGTCCTTTCTTCCAAAAATGTACAAAGTCAAGCTAAGGCTCTATCTGGCTAAAACGAGCAGACTAAAGCCGCCCAGTATACGCGCAGCAAGGTCTTGGTGAATATTGAACAACAACTTTCTTGGGAGTAGGAGTATTTTTCTCTTCAAATTTTCTGGCGGTATCTCAAGTGCTCTGCGAGTGTAAAAGTAGTCAATCACTTCATACCCGGCATCCTGTAATGTTCTGATAGCGGTCTCTTTTGTGTAATAGTGGATATGCCCATAAGCATCACGCGTATATAACAAGCCATTGGGACGCAAAACGCTTTGTAACGAGATATCCAGTGGAATATGGAATATCTTGTTCTGACCCTTTGACTTCAACGCCCTTAGAAAGCCAAAACAATCTTCCAGGTGCTCGAAAACATCTAGCACTAGTAAAAGATCAAAAAAAGCATCCTGCTCTTGTCGGATATCAGCTAGTTTGAAGTGCAATCGTTCGTTAGCCTTAGGCGTACAGAATGATATTGCCTGTGGCGAAATATCATATCCCCATAAGATGCAGTCATCCTGTACCCCCTTTTGAAGCTCCTTCAGCACCTCGCCTACCCCACAACCTACTTCGCAGATGGTTTGTGGGGTGAGGTTATGCTTTTTTAGCATACGCTCTATCTGAAGGGCCTTCCAGGGTGACTCTTCTATATGCCACCCTGGATTTTTCTCTAGGTATTCCCCGTTTATGTATGCATTTTCGAGCATCTATCCTCCCTCTACAGTTTTATACAGTTTTCAGTTTCAATCCTTAGATGAGCTACCTTTATAAACTTCGAGTATGCGGAGAAAAAAGTCTTGTACGGTAACAGAATCAATATCGCCAGTGATAGAGAGTGCGGCACGTCTGCCATCGGGCCAGCAGCCAAAGGAGACAAATGAGGTATCCAATGCTTCGATATCCTGGACCAGTTTGCTCTTGCGCTCTAATTGCTTCTGGCGCGTTATTCCCAATCCTTCAGGCATATCGAGATAGTAGGCATACTGTTGGGCA
>VBJK01000399.1:0-2435 GCA_005879655.1 Chloroflexota bacterium
AATTGAGCATCGAATCCATCGTAGACAACCTCATAATCACGGTGAAAAGAGTCCAAAAGCTGATGACCCAAGACACAATCAGGAAAGAGGAAAAGAGGACCGCGCATAACGATTTGGACCAGATTCTCACAAACCTCAGCCTTTTGAATGATAAGGCCAAGGGATGTCTCATTCAAGAGAGAGAGCAATCTGAGAAGGAAGACATCACGCTCAACGATATCATGCGCGAAATCATCGAGATCAAAACAAGAGTCAACAAACCCTCATATGCCCAAATGACAATGAACTCGAAAACTATTCCTGTGAGCATGATCCCCCCAGCACGCACCGCTCAACAAAACTCCCAACTTGAGGAAGAAAAGAAGAAAGACAAAGCCAGAATCGAACAAGCTAGGAAAGATGTCATTTTAACAACTCGAGAAGCGGATGAAGAAACCAAAACAAAAGTGGAAAACATTGAAGAAGAGACACTCGCAAGCAGTATGAAGCAATATATTCAGCAGAACGCTAAAACAGACATTGCAGTTGAGGACGTTAAGAAGCTTGGAAAAAATGCAATCAGAATCCGTTGTCGCTCGAAAGACGATGCCACCGAATTGAGAGAAATTAGCTGGGATGGCATATTAAAAGGGATAATGACAGAGACAACAGAGTATGGCGTGGTATTACATGGAGTGCCAAAACAATATATGGAAGATATTGAGGGACTCATGGCAGATATCGAGCAAGCCAATAACATCAAGGTCAAAAGAATTGTTCCTCTGAGAAAGAAAGCCCGCAATCCAGACGCTCCAACGCTATCTATTGTAATCTTCTTAAACTCTCCGAAAGAAGCCAACACATGCATTGATGAATCGGTGACCATAAATAAGAAATACCACAACAACACCGTAATCACAAGCAAAACACTCTACGCGGCCGAGAGATATACTCCACAATGTCAACTCAAGCTCTGCTACAACTGCCAAGAATATGGACACAAAGCCAATATATGCAAAAAGAAAACGGTATGTGGAAACTGCGCACAAGGGCATGAAACAAGAAGCTGTCCCAATGATGAATTAAAATGTGCCAATTGCAACGACGCACATAGGACGGGTCATCACCAATGCCCAAGGCATAAGGAAGAGATCGAAAAGATGGAAATCAGGAGGAATAGAATCCCACCGAATTTCACATGCTAACAAACAACAATCAGCTTCGAATATTACAGAACAATCTCCACAGAAGTCAGCCATCAACACTAAGCATACTTAACCATCCGGACACGAAACAATACGCAATCCTACTACTTCAAGAACAACACTGGCAAAAATATACAAATTCATCACCAAGACATCCTTCATGGACACTATTCGAACCTATAATACAAGAAAACGAACGACCAAGAACAGCGATATACACCAATAATAATCTTCTAATGGCAGCTCAAATCACACCTCTAAACGTGTCTCTCAGAGACATCACAGCCATAGAGATACTTACCACTGACTCACGTCCAATGTTAGTCATCAATATATATAAACCATGCGATAAAACCATCATCCCTGAACTACATGAATACTTACAAAGACTCGATATGAAGCATTATGGCGTCATCATTATCGCCGGCGACTTCAATCTTCATCATCCGGTATGGAATCCGGCTAATTATACAACACACGATGAAGAGGCCGATTCATTGGTGGAGATGATGGCCGATCTGGGACTCGATCTGCTTATCCCAGCAGGCACAGCAACGTATCCAAATCCAGAACCAAAAACCGCGATAGATCTAGTTTGGGGAAATACTGAAGCAATAAATCGCAAAATAAAATGCAAAATCGCAGATTTAAGCGACCACTGCTCAGATCATTTTCCAATTCAAACTATCCTCTCGGTGCAAACAGACACTCCTCAAATGCTTCCGTCTTATAACTATGCGAAGACAAACTGGCAGGAACTAAATGTCAAGCTAGAGTTATATTTGTCTGAATTACACTTAGGCAATGGCGAAATCTCCACAAAAGCCCAAATCGATACCTACGCAGAACAATTGACGAACGCAATCACCAAGGCAATGCAGGAAACTACTCCCCGGAAACAACCAAGTCCTCATAGCAAGCGATGGTGGACGCAAGAATTAACAGATCGGAGAGATGAAGTAAATAAATTGAGAAACAAATATCTGCGAACGAAGAATGCGATTGATAAAAGGACATGGAGAAGAGAAGCAAATAAATATAAAAAGAAAATCGAACAAGCCAAAGCCGATAAATGGAAAGAATATATTAACAATGCTGATGATCACTCGATTTACGAAATAAAAGATTACATACTCAATCCTTTCACTCCTGCCTTTGTGCCCACTCTGGACGAAAACGCAGCAACGACGGAACAAAAGGCTGCATCATTCCAAAAAGCATTCTTTCCTAAACCCCCTAAAGCAGACCTCT
>VBJK01000399.1:2674-3505 GCA_005879655.1 Chloroflexota bacterium
CACTCTGGGAAAGGTGATGGAAAGTGTAATGACAGAAATCCTAAGCTATCTTACTGAAACGTATGAACTCCTTCCGACTCAGCATTTTGGCGGAAGGCCGGGAAGAAGCGCAGAGGATGCGCTGATGATTTTGTCAGAATCCATCTATCGAGCGTGGAAGGAGAAGAAGGTATTCACCGCGATATTTATGGACGTGGCAGGAGCATTCAATAATGTTCATCATAAAAGGCTCATTCATAACATGAGAAAGCGAGGAGTACCAGAATCGATCTCCCGATGGATTGGCAGCTTTCTTCAAGGAAGAAGCACCCACCTCCGTTTCAATGGCGAAGAAACTGAGCGCATCTCCACCCCAGCAGGAGTGCCGCAAGGATCTCCCCTTTCTCCCTTATTATACATGTACTACAACGCCGACCTCTTGGAAATCGCATCGGAATGCCAGTATACAAAACTGGGTTTCATCGATGATATTGCTTACGGAATACAAGGCAAATCAGCGAAAGCAAATATACGCGCACTTCAGAAAATAATGAAGGAGACTGAAAATTGGAGAAGAAAGCATGGTGCTCAATTCGAGAGATCTAAATATATTCTGATCCATTTCACGAGAAACTCAAACATCGAATCAAACACATCTCTCACGATAAATGGACTCACAATAACATCATCCAAAGAAGCAAAATATCTAGGAGTAATATTCGACAAGGAACTCCGCTTCCGAACGCACCTCCAATACGTCGCAAAAAAGGGCACATCCGCGGTAATGGCACTAAGCAGCATCGCAAAATGCAACTGGGGAGCACCCTTCAAACACGTGCGCCAGCTCTTCCT
>VBJK01000400.1 GCA_005879655.1 Chloroflexota bacterium
CGCCAAGCCTGCGGAGAAGATAAAGTAACGTAACACCCCCCTAAATAGATTCAATCAAGTCCTCCGATCACAATCACATCTGGTAGCAACGACTCGAGGCAGTCCTGCTGCAGGGCTGGGGCCCTCGAGGCTCCTGAGCGCCTGACTGGCTAGCTCAGCCTCCGATCCACCGTGGAAATGTCCTCGAAGCGATTCTCACGCACCCCCGTACCTACCCGTTGATATCCTACGACAGAAACCTTTACCCCGATCCGTCTCCAGCTAGAACCGCAGCTCCTCCACTTACTCGGCTATGACACAGGTCAGCTGGAGCAAAACACGGATCACGAGCATCACAATCACGTAAATGGTCTCCTCGGGGACTCAACAACGACCCAGATACCGCAGGATGAGCCAGAACAGCGGCCGAATTCCTGAGTTGGGCCTGGATCGGTACGGCAGAGAGGGTGGGGATTGAGCAGTACTGGACGGACTCGAGAAGAGGAGTGGGCCCCTCAAATCCGAAGGGAACCGAAGAAATCACCTGTTGGCGTTGGCCGTCCTCAGCTGACCATTCTACGTTCCTTTCCCACTTTTGAGTCTTCTCTTCTGAGTCTTCTCTTCGGAGTATAAGGACAGAACGTTCTCCCTCCCTCGGACCAGCATCAAATCGCTTCACTTTCAAGCAGCATCCATCATCTTGTCGAGACAAAGCACCTTATCATGAACCCCAATAGCCCTTACTCCTACAACCACTTTGGCACCATGAACAACATGAACAACAACCCATATAGCCAAGGAGACGACCTCGTCATGACAGACTTACCACCCGTGGAAGAAGGAGGTCCTTCTATCAACCCAGGTATGGCCTCTACTCCTGCTACAGTATTCACTCCTCCACCTCAAGGCCAAGTCGGTGCTGCACCATCCCAAGGCCAAGCCAGGTCTACCCCTTCTGCACCTGTTGAGACACATGCCACCCATGTATGGAGGGAAGCGAGACCGAGACGCGGTGAAGGTATGGATCAACCGGATGCGTATGCACATCGATTCGGAAGCAACGCTTTCGAATAGGCCATACACCGACGCCCAGAAGATAGCATTGGCAGCAAGCTTTTTGGAGAAGGAAGCTCTCCACTGGTACATACTGTACTTTGTACAACACAAGGACCATCCAGACATTGCTCCGATTCTGTCTGATTTCGAGCGTTGGTCCAGAGCGCTTCAACACCGGTTCCAGGATGTACGCACCCGCCAGGTACGCAGAGATGCATGGGACGCCCTTGTCCAAACCGGCAGTGCGGCCAACTTCGCCCAACGCATTGAAGCGGACGCGATGTACCTTGAACCGAGGCCGACTGAGGATGACATGCTCTTGCTTTTCAAACGCGGCTTACGGGGAGACATTCGAGCTCGTATCGAGGCTCTCCCGGACGACTACGTTCCTCAGAGGTACCATGCGTACACTCTCTTTGCGGACAAACAGGAACGTGAGCTGTTAGCAAACTCTTGGCAGAACTCGACTCGGAAGGGATATGGATCTGACCCAAGGGCTAAGAAGAGCCCCAGATCCCCCTTCAACCAAGAGCATCACACATCTCAAGCAAGTTATCAACACTGGAGGAAGGACGCCGACGGCGATACGGTCATGACTCTGAATGCTCTCAAGCCTGCTCGATCGAAGGAAGAGCAGGAGAAGTGGTTCTCTAGGTGCCGTGAGCGAAACGCCTGCTTCAACTGTGGCAAGGAAGGCCACAAAGCTATCGCCTGCAAGAACTCCAACACAGGCGTAGGCTCAGGCCCAACCATGAAGAAAGAGGGAAAAGGTCGGAGTCACTAGGACTGGACGTTCCTAGTGACCGCGACGACATCGAAACGTCCTTCGACTCGCCTCCTTCGCAGCCTCTTGAACTTGACCCGCCTGAGGTTGGGCTCACAGCTCAAAACAGCTCCGACATCGATCTGGGATCTACGCGAGAAACAACATGACAAGTGGGACGTTAGAGTTTGGCACAGACGCCATCCCAATCGTCGCCCTAGTCGACACGGGATCCGACCAAACCTTCATCTCTAGCCGAACGCTGGAAAGGCTAGTCAACCCCATCATCAAACCTGCCACACCCATATCCGTACGACTGACCAACGGAGTTGTCACGACTTCGGATCGAATTTTGAGAGCTGGCATCACATTGGGAGATTTCAAGACTATATGCAACTTTCGAGTGCTGGAATGGAACGCTTACGATGTCATCTTGGGCATGAATTGGCTCAAGCGGCATGAGGCCGTGTGGGATGTAGCTGAGTCTCGACTCGGGCTCGTTAACGGGTCAGGAAGACGCAGCTATGTTCGAATGCGCCCCCACAAGACCATCGACTCACTGCCAGCACTCGCGGAATTGGGACTCAACGCCTTGAGCTACAAGAAGGCACAAAAGGCCATAAGGGAGCGGCCGGACACGATACAACTGTATCTCCTCAGGGACAAGGAGGGGAAGGAGAAGGATCTCACAAACACCCCTCAAATTGTCGACAGTCGATACGAACCTATTGTGGAGAAGTATCGACGCCTCTTCCGTGAGGAACTCCCTGAGAAGCTCGCCCCTACGAGAGAGATTCAGCACGAGATCGACACGGGAGATGCGAAGCCCATCAACCGTCCTTATTACCCTCTCTCTCAAGAGCATCGTGTCGAACAAGAGAACCAAATCCGGACACTACTCGAGAAAGGCCTGATTCGACCATCAGCTAGCGCGTGGGGATCCCCGGTTCTCTTCGTGGCCAAACCGGGAGGGAAATGGCGCATGTGTGTCGACTACCGCATGCTCAACAACGTTACTCGTAAGGACGCCTATCCTCTACCCCGAATCCAGGATTGTCTCGATGACATCGGGAAAGCCAAACGACTCTCGAAGATCGATTTGACTTCGGGCTATTGGCAGATTCGGGTGAACGAGATGTCTATCCCCAAAACAGCTTTCAACACGCGCTCAGGCAAATACGAGTTCATTGCCATGCCATTTGGTCTCTGTAACGCCCCCGCAACTTTTCAACGCATCATGAACGACGCTCTTCGCGATTTCCTAGGGAAATTTGTTGTTGTCTATCTCGACGATATCGTCATCTACTCCGATTCGGATGAGGAACATGAAAAGCACCTTGAACAGGTCTTTGAGACTCTGAGAAAGCATGAATTGTACGCGAAACCTTCGAAATGTGTCTTCGGCACACCCACACTCGACTTTTGTGGTCATATCGTTGGAAACGGCCAAGTGAAGCCTAACGCCGCAAAGATACAGGCTATTTTGGACTGGCCCACGCCTCGAAATGTGCATGAAGTACGACAGTTCCTCGGATTAGCTTCGTACTATCGACGATACATCTCCAACTTTGCTCAAATTGCCTCGCCACTATCCGACTTGCTCGTGGAAGCAGACTCAGACCTCA
>VBJK01000401.1 GCA_005879655.1 Chloroflexota bacterium
AGAGATTGATGGTATTCAAATATTCCTTTGGAACTGAATAATCGTGATATCCAGTCTCATTGATGGCGACATCGATGCTGAGAAACGTCTTAGATATACCAGAGAGTCGAGAAATACATCGATCGTTCAGTTCATCCACGTCACAATTCAAAGGAGACAAAATGGCCCTCTCACCAAAATAATCTTGCTGCATGAATTCAGGTAGATTTTCGATGGCTTCTATTCCATCGTAGACTTTATCGATAATTTGATCGATAGGAGAGTCACTGAGAGGAAGACATAAATCTGAGTTTAATTTAAAGAGCTTTAACGATGAAATACCTGACGGTAATATGACTTTGGATCCTTCGTTTATTTTTCCTTCCCCGACTTGCAATAGCCAAGCAGCGAATCGTTGAGCATGTAGACTATACTTCATTGAATCTTCGAATCTATCATTGCATTGTAGTGAGAGACGCATGTTCATTGTCAGATGAAATATGGTGACGTGTTTCCAAAATCAGGCATTTGAAATCGTACTTGCTATGATTTGAGAACGAGAGGCGTGTGGAATGACTGGCAGACATTGTCTAAAGTCTCCTGATTCGTGAGAATCGATTGATGTCAAATTACCTGATAATAAAGTGACGATTCCTCCGAACCATCTATCGCTTCCACAAATGTCTTTGAGAGTACGGTCGACAGCCTCAAAGCAATGTCGATTTTGAGTAGGAGCCTCATCCCAAATGATGAGAACAGTCTGCCGTATCAACTCTGCCAAGGCTGTCTGTGCCTTGATATCACAGATGCTATCTTCAAAAACGTCAAATGGAATTTTGAACCGTGAATGAGCTGTGCGACCACCGTTCAATAATATAGATGCGATACCCGAGGAAGCGACGGCCAAAGCGATCTGGCCTGTGGAGCGTACTGCAGACAAAATTAGATTCTCTATAAATGTCTTTCCCGTGCCTCCGGGTCCGTCGATGAAGAAAACACCGCCATCGTGATCGTCGATCGCAGTCATAATTGAATCGAAGATATGTTTCTGGTCTTCATTCGCCTGTTCATAATCCCTTTGAAATCTCGATCGTAACTCCGAGATATCATAATTCATCTCTTCAGCGATAATCATGGGAATCGCATCGAGTTGATCAAATCGAATATTGGAATCAGGGAGATTGAAGTCGGCGAGAGACTTATTGCCTTGCTGCAAAAGAATTCGAATATCTTGAAGAGCCAAGTCGATTATTTGTTGATCAGTGGGGGATAGAACGTCGAAACGAGTCTGTAAACGATGTCGGCAGTCGTCGGAAAGCTGCGAACTGAATCTATTAAATAAAGCAAGGGGATCGGTCAGATTATTGTAGAGCAAAATGGTCGCGAATAATTGACGAAACTGATGTCCAGTTTGAAAAGAACTGGCTTCTGTAAGACATATGTCCCATTCGTCATCTGATTCCAACAAGCCTCTGACTGTACAGGCCTCTTTATAGGTCGAATAAACGATGCCATTATATGTTCGTAGATCTTTGAACGACTTGGGACCTCTTACAGTATAAAGAAGCATGCGAAGATAATAACGTTCGCCTTCAGACGGCACTGCGAAATACACTCGACCGATGCTGACTCCGCTCTTTCGTGGCCTCCAAACTCGATCTTTCTTATTCCAAGTGAACTTGATGGGAAAGTCGGCATATAAGAGATCACCAGCGAGGTTCGGATAATGATCGCAGCTCTCAAAGAATTCTGTGAGAGTGGTTTTGAAGGAGTTCGATTGCTGAGATAATTGTTCGATAGTATGAATATCTGGATCAAACGTGATGTATTGTTGATTTTCTAGATGTAACTGTAAGCGTTGAACCGATGGATAATGATGCTGTAAAGAGAAACCGAAAATCCTCCAACAAGCCTCACAGGCAGACACATAACGACCGTCAAGATACTCTCTAATTTCATCGATGGCTGCATCATCGTCCCTCTCAACAGAGATGGACATTCTATCGTGACCTTTATAGACATATTTATACAGGTATTTGACAGCAAGAATACCATTTGCGACCTCTATATTAATGTGACAATTGTATTTTGCGGATAAATATGAGTTGTATGGAATGACATGTCGATTGGTATAACGATGGCCGCCCTTTATGACGAAAACACCATCGTCCCTTCGTCGATATTTGGGATATCCATCGGAAGTCAAAATTGTCTGTTCACTGTAATCTTTTGGATACTTCTTCGAACACTTCCCATTGTTCATACATGATGCATCCTTCGACAATGGTCCACAGGGACCGTGGAGCATACAATTGATGACGGTCTCATAGAGCTCAGGATGCTGAGTTTTATTCGGAATCTCAGCCGAGATGATGGTATCGACATGCTCAGGCGTCCGTGGTTTATCGGAATCTCGTACAATAAGGAGAATGTGAGCATGTGGCAATCCTCGCTTCTGAAATTCGATGACATATGTATGAGCGACGGTTTTTCCTAATACTTCGTTTTCAATGAGATCATTTAGCAACACATCCAGTTTCAATTTGAAAACCCTTGCGATGATGTCTGTACGATCTTGAGGAGAATGATGAGGTCGAAGCTCTGCTGTGATCTCAGGCCAGTGAGAATTGCATGTCATCGTAATGAAGATGTCGGGCTTAGAGTGAGCACGGACGATGGCCATCGCGTCATGATATTCGAGTGCCGACATTCGATAAATCTCTGCCATCAGCGATAGCGTCCATAATCCCCTGATAAAGATCGGCACGTAGTTTGGTCTGATTGAATCTGAAATAACTGAGCCGATTCTGCTCGATTTGTGCATACGCATCGACAATGAATTCTTGAAACAGACGACCAGCGTGATGTAAAATCTTAAGAAAACTTCCAGAGCGATGATGTAGATGATAAGAATAATAATCTCTTTGTGAAATGGAGTTTGAGGACCTTGAAGTAAATTAATAAATGAGAATGAAAATAGACAATGGAAAAGTGATATACCGATTGTCATTTGAGTGAAAATTGGGATGCCATCCCTGTTGACCATTTGGAAATAAAAGCGGATATCGTAAAGCACAGTATGCACTATGTAACTCAGATATACGCTTGAGTTGACGACTTCTAGTCTCGAGGATGATATCTCTTTTATCCACTTGTTCTTCACCGGTTCCAGGCATAATGATGGCGACTTCAGATGCGATCGGACGATTATATCGATGACGATCGAAGTGTCTGACGTCGACGGTTTTGAGGTGCAGTGAGATATTTTCATTGATCGCCAGACGTTCTTTTGCAGTCATGAAGATATCGATGTAAGGATTATAAAGTTGTAACATATGTTGTAGCTGTAAGACTGTGGACAAATCGAGGAGTCCGTGATGATATGACATTCTGATCTCTGCTTGACGTCGTGGA
>VBJK01000402.1 GCA_005879655.1 Chloroflexota bacterium
AACGGAATGCCTTTGCGACTACTAATGATTAATTGAATCCTGATGAAGATAAATGAAAATATATATATTAGTATACCGTCAGTATGATCTTGTAACAACGATTTTAGCGGTTCAGGGGCATTTGGAAAAGATGGAAGAAGGATTTGACCACGTTGACAACAGTTAAAAAATAAAGGACTTTCGATCGTGCTTCGATATGATCGTTCTTGTATCCAATGAAACGCACCACAAAATTGACAAAAGATGTTGCAAGGTCCAAGATGAAGACGATATGAGTATTGTGGAATAAGACTTTGACGTGCAGCTGGAAGAGAAGCGACGAATAAAGTTACACGACGAGAGCTCTGAGAAATTTGACGAGTGATCGTCTGACGATTATGTTGATCTCTTGAAAGTTTGCGACGATTAGGACTCCTAGTCATGATGTCGACAGTCGTATCGAAAGAGGGATTGGGGAATGATCGAAAAATATCAAAAAAGTTTTGATCAAATTTGAATATATTAGATGACACATCCATGATCCATTTATAACGCTCTATGAAATAACCTTATTACGACATGTCATACGGACGTAGGACGAATGTCTCGATCGGGCCACGTATGAACAAAAGAAACTTGACGATCGTCGGAAATAAACTTTCGACGACGAAAAATAAAGTTCGGAATTATTCACATGACCTTTTTTCCGCTTCCCGGGGGGAATTGAGGGACGACAAGGTGGGGAATCGAACAGAATTTGGAATGGGAAGGATGAGGCATGCTCAGAGAACGAAGTGGAAAAGGTCCGAGGGAAATGCGAGAAGGGAGGGTGGAGCGAGGATGTGCCGGCTTACGTAAGCAAGGCCGAGCCAAAATCGGCGATTTCACGTGACTTTTTCGCATCCGGAGGCGATTGAAGGACGAGGAAGGGGGGAATGGAGCAAAATTTGAGATGGGACGGACGGGGCACGCTCAGAGAAGGAAGTGGACAAGGTCCGAGGGAAAGGCGAGAAGGGAGGGTGGAGCGAGGAGGGGAAAGGATGTACCAGCTTACGTAAGGTGCATTGCTTTATATGTAGTAGATAGACTAGGCAAAGCCCCGCGCTACGCGCCGGGGGACGAATTAGATTTTAAGGTTTTTAAATTGCGGAAGCGCGGAAAGCCTATGCAAGTTGCGGGAGCCGGATGTAGCGATGTCGCTCTTGGCTCCGGGTGATAAGACCTACCATATCTTCCACTGTGTCGCCCACTTCCGCACTTTCCGAATTTTCGCTAATTTCGCTCATTTGAAGGACTTCGAGTCCAGAACGGTTCATGAAGGAGCCCTCGGATCGAGACGATTGTTGAGGATGAATTGTAGATCACACCGAGAGCTCCATGCCAAATGAAAAACGATTCCGATCGGACACAGACTGATGAAGTTATTGAGGTTATCGGGAGTATTTTCGTTAATTCGGCTAATTTGAGGGACTTGAACTGACGAACGCTTTAGGAAGGAGCCCTCGGAGCGAGACGATCGTACGAGATGAATTGTACAACGCATCGAGTGCTCCATTACGAATCTGAAATCGTCCAGATCGGACACGAATTCACGAAGCTATGCAGATTTTCGGATACATTTTCAGTAAATTTCATTAATTTGAAGGACGTCAACAGAGGTATGCATCCGGAAGGAGACATCGGAGCGAGATAATTGTATGGGATGAATTGTAGAGCACATCGGGCGCTCCGTTGCGAATTCAAAATCATCCCGATCGGACGTGAACCCATGAAGTTATTGAGGTTCTTTGGGTCATTTTTCACTTTTGTCATGGATTTGAAGGACGAGTTCTATGAGCACCGAGGCCTCGTATTGTGAACTGAGGTTTTAACTTTTAGATGAACGATTCATGTTACTTGTATGACCGCCCGTTTGGGACCATTCTCCTTCTCCTTCCAATGACGGCAATTATGCAACAGAGAGTTAAGTCAAAGAAGCGTCGTTCTCTGACGTGGAGACCGTGCTCAAAAG
>VBJK01000475.1:0-964 GCA_005879655.1 Chloroflexota bacterium
TAGCACGTAAGCGTTTTTCTTTCCTTCTATTTTCTTAAATCCTAAGTGCTGTACTAGCTTCTCTCCTTCTTTTGTCGCTGCTAACGCCTGTATTATTTTCATGTGGGTTTGTTTAGTAAGTTAGGGTTCGTATAAAGTGCCAGTAGTGTAGGTTAGGGTTGTCGTCTCCTTGTCCTGCGTATTGCAGTATCCATCCTTCATTTTCTAGAAATGCTCTTATCCTGTTTGTTGTGTCTATAGGGTTATTGTCTCCTTGTGTTGGGTCCATTCCTATGAAACTAGGATCTATGTAGTCGTTGTATATGTCTACAAGAAATGTGAGTCCGTCTTTGTATACGAGGGTGCATTTCTGTTGTATTTGCATGACCTTTTCTCCGGTAGGGTTTGTTCGCTTTGTTTAGATAATAGTATAACATCTTTTGTTTTCATTTTGAAGTGTTATTGTGTTCTCTCTTGCAATAGGAAAGCACCTAGGTCATTCTTTGTTCTAGGTGCTTTTGGTGGATTGTTGTATTATGCTTTTCTGTTTTCTTCGAGGCACTCTTGAAATGATGTTATTAAAGGTGATGGGTTTATTTGTCTCATGTCTAGCTCAAACGCCTTTTCGCCTATGTCGTATCTGGGAGAGAAGAAGAGATGGCGTATGAGATGCCATCCTTCGTCACTGTCTGCGTATGCGTAGATTTTTGATATTTTGTGGTCCGGGTAGTGGCTGCACCAGTAGTTGAAGACGCTGTTGATGAGTCCTCTTAAGTGGCTTCTGTGTTCAGGTTTCATAACAACTGATGCGGCGTAGATGCTGTATTCCTTACCTTTATCATATGTTAGTATGTGCTCTGGCCTTATATCTCTTTCGTGCATTTCTCTACGTAGGAGTTTGAGAATAGTTTCTTGCTCCATTGGGATAACAGTGATGTATCCCCAGATGTCTTTTCTGTTTTGTGCATTGTAGAGCATGCGGCAA
>VBJK01000475.1:1025-10083 GCA_005879655.1 Chloroflexota bacterium
TAAACCAGTCTGTTTTTACTAGATCTTCTTTTACTGTTCTTATATCCTCAACACGCTTTTTACTCCTTGCTTTATGAAAATCAGTAAGCTTTTTTATGTCTTCTTTGCTATATAATGCTCCTCTTTCTCGATCTGCGGGAAGCGTTTTCCTGATTTTCTTCTCGCGTGCGTGGCGATAAAAGGTATTTTCAGACAATCCTGCTTCGGTGTATATTTTAATTCCTTCTTCTGTGCTGATCATGTCTTCCATGTCCGCCTCCTCCTCTCTTAGCTTTTGTTTACTACCTCTATGTGACACATTGTAACATAAATCTTGGTACAAGGCAAATGTTAGTTAAAAACACTTGACATGAAAGTAACCGTTAGTTATAATAGGTAGTGTTAGTTAGCGGTAGCGTTAAAAGTTACCGAGAGGGCAAGTCTTGCGGGAGGTTCTTTAGTGGCAAGCCATTAGCTAGTATCTATGGCTTGATGGGTGGCTTGGTGCAGCTGCCAAGCGTGGTAAAGGGAGTTTAGTTGTCTAGTAGTTTTCTTAGGTGATGTTTTGTAGGGGAAGTGCTGGAACTAGTGAGATCGCACCAGTCCAGCGTCCAGACTAGTTTTACTGTTCTGCTTTATTCGTGTACCAGTCTCGATTGACTAGTATGTCAGAGACAAGAGGCTGGTGTCAAGCTCTTAAACAGAGAAGGAGCAACAGATGCCTATACCATGTCCACGCCGTGCATATTGTAGGATCAATGGGTGTCAGGGGTTATGTAGTGACAAGCATAGGATACAGACAAATGATTGTCCCAAGCCATTGGTCGATGGTTTGGCGAAATTGTCGCCAGTTGTGCAACGGGCAAGTGTACAGTCTCCTCGTGCTTCGGTTCGTCCAGTCTCTCGTGCGCGTGGTTATCGAAGGGGGATGTAGTGTCTATCAGAAATGCTGATCTCACTCGTGAGCATGTTCTTCGTCTCGTTACACGTTTAGGCTATGAGGACATCACTGATCAGGTGCGTGGTGATCATGTGCTTGTTGTGCATGTTCCTGTGTCTGATGAGATTGTTGCCTTTGATGATCTGCCTCATGCACGTCGTTTTTTGCAGGGTGATCTTTCTCGTCGAAAACTGGATGTGCGTGTTTTCCAGTCTTGGCTTGCTGCTCGTTTTGATCAGGTTGTTGGAGTTGCGTCTAGTGGACAGGCTTGTCCTCTTGCTTGGTTTCTTTCTGGGCGTATGGGTTTGTCTTATGAGGTTGGTGTTGATATCTATTATCCGGTTGGAACATTTCCCGATGGTGCTCTTGCATTGCCTGTGTGGGCTTGTCTCTTTGTGCGTCGGCTTGATTTCACCTCTCCGCTTGTTGGTGGGGTAACTGGTGAGCAGGCGTTGCGGGTGCTGCAGGCAGATGAAGGGTTTGGTGGTTGGTGCTCTTCTCATCGTCCTGGTGGTTGGGGATGTGTGACGTGTCGTAACAGGGCGGTCTTGCTTTCTGATTATTCTGCTGTTTTTTCTGTGGTTGTCGAGGGAGGATGTCATGACTGAGCAATATATCACTCCTGGTGAGCGTGCTGTTTTGGAGGAAATAGAGACTGGTGTCTATTGGGATAAGGAGATGCGTGCGACTTATTATGACGGTTGTGAGGAGTGTTGGGAGACAGGTTGGACTGAGTGTCTTGGTCATGAAGTGTTGCCGAATTGGCCAGTGTTGCGTTGGGGAGTCTAGGCTTATGCGTCTTTTTACACTTGGTTATATGGCTTCTGGTGCAGATGAGAAGCTGATGCAATTGATAGCTGATCCGGCTTTCATGTTGGTTGATATTCGTACATCTGCTTTTTCACGGTTTCGTCCTGCTTATCGGCGTGATGCTCTTGTGCGACGGTGTGGGAATCAATATCTGCATGTGCCGCAATTGGGGAATGTTAATTATCGGGATCGGGATCTTCCTGTCGTGTTGGCTGACCCGTCTGTGGGTCTTCCTTATGTGTTGTGTCTGCTTGATAGTGGGTACTCGGTGTGTTTGTTGTGCGGCTGCGCGCATGTGCAGACTTGTCATCGTCAAGTTGTCTCTGATTTACTTCTGGCTCGGTGTTCAGAGGTGTCTGTAGTTCATCTTTAGTTTTTTAGAAGGGGGCTTTCTATGACCGTTTCTGCTTTGCTCGCTTGTTTGTTCTTGTTTGGTGGTGTTGTTGGTTTGTATGGGTTGTTGTGCTTTTTCCGTATAAGCTTGCGTGCTGCCTTGGTGATTGCAGGAATCATTCTCCTAGTGTTTTTGCTACCTCAATTGTTTGTGTGGCCGTCGCTTCTGTTGTCTCTTTTGCCACGTTAGGAGGGTTTTATGGCTTGGTGGTCTTTTGGTTGTGCGGCTGCTGAAGAAGAAGAAGAGTTGGGTTTTGAGTTTGTTGATGAAGAAGCGTCGGATGATGAGCTTTTTCTTGTTGAGGGAGCTATGCAGGGTGTTGAGGTGTGTGCAGTGTTCTGTGCTTGGTGTGAGGTCCAGATCGGTACTTCTTCGATTTCTGGATCGCATGGTATTTGCTCAGATTGTAATAGTGCTCTCTTAGCGCAACATGCTGCTAGGCGTTCGCGTTAGTGGAAGGAGTTTTGTCTATGGCTAGTGTTCTGCTGTTTTTCGTACTGGCTGGTGTCGTGTTGCGCGTGGTCTATGCGCTGGCTCGGCCTTTGTTCTGGACGGCCTTTGGTGTTGTGCTCTTTATTGGCTTGCTATTGGTTTTTGTTCTGGCATTTCCTGGTTTGTTCATGGGTTTGGGTGTGTAGAGAGGGCTTTGTTTGTCGCTGGTTTCGGCTCATCGTAGTTCTACGACGGTGAGTCGGCGCTAGTCGATGGGCACCCATTTGGGGTCTTTCGGCTTGGGGCTCTCAGGTGAGGCTCTGCATGTGTTCGTTCAACTGTTTTTGTGTCTAATGTGCTTACTGCTGAGGTAAGAGATGGGATGTTTTATGATCAGACGACTGGTGCTGAAAAGCCTGATTGGACGGTTGAAATGACCGTGATTGATGTGGACAGTAACGAGAAGTATGATCTTCAGATTGTTGGGGGTTTTCCTTTGCTTGCTCAGCTTAAGGAAGCGAAGCGTCAGGGGGAGCATCCTGATACGTTGCGTCAGATTGCGGATCAATTGCGGGCGACGCTTCCCACTCGTTACACGCGAGCTCAGTTTCAGGTGGCGAAGCTCAAGGGCAAGCAGGTTGCTTTTCTCAAATTGGTTTGTCAGTTTCTTGGTGTCGTGGCTGCGGCTGGTCAATCAGTTTAGAGAGGTGATCTGTGGCTTTGTTGAAAAATCCTTTTGCAAAAAAGTCGGGGGGGCAGTCTTCTGCTCCTCCACCTCGTCCTGTGATGGCTCCGGCTGCTGGGAGTACATGGATTGTGCAGATGGAGCATTGGGATTTGCGTTTTGTCTCTTTTGTGGTCGCATTGGGTTCAGCGTTCGCCATTCAACAGGTCGAGTCATTGCTTGGGAATGTGGGTCCGCTTGAGACTGCTGCTGGTTGGATGTTTGCGTTTTCTGCTGGGGTGCTTGGCTACTTTTTGAGTCGTGCGTTAGCGTATCGGCTGATGCAGAAAGAGGCCATTTGGTTGTATCTGCCGCTTTGTCTGCTTGTTGAGTTTGTGGAAGTTGTTTGTAACTACATTGTGGCGGTGCGGGCTATTCATGGTGCTGATTGGGTCAAGGATCTTCCATCGGATCAGCGAGGAACAATTGTCTTGCTGCTTTATGGGGTGCTTTCGGTTATTCCCCTTTTTACCATCTTTTTAGCAGTGGCTGATATGGATTTGGAGCGCAAGAAGGGGCATATGTTGTCAGCTCGTGGGATGCCTCAGCCGCCTAGTCAATGGTCTGGGGCGACGGCTGCCCCAAAGTCGAATCAGTCGCTTGGGGGAGCTGGCGGGCAGCAGCAGTATCAACCCATGGGAACGCAGCGCAATGTGGTACGTCTGGCAGCTCCTCCACAGCGTCCACCAGCTCAACCGACAGTCAGACAGTTCAATGGGGTGCATCCCTCGGAGGATGTGACAGTGCCCTAGTGTTTGATGAGGTTACGGGGGTTTGGTGTGTGCAAGGTGGAAGACGGTTGAACAAGCAAGAAACGGCGTTTGTTCGCTCGCTTCAGCAGCAAGGGCAAACAGTGGTGTTTGCAAGTCGTCATCAGTGGCGGCATTTTCAACGATATCCTTAATGGGTGTTAAAGTTTCGTGGCTGTGTGGGACTGGTTTTGTTAGCTGGTCTCACATCTGTCCAGTATGGAGGAAAACTATGAATATGCAGAGTGAGTCAATTGATTATGATTGGATTAAGCGTGTCGCAAAAGCACAAGGGGTCTCGGTTAACGAGTATATTGTGCTGGCTCCACAAAATGACCCCTTTTATACAGGGACGCCTAATGATCGAGCATTAGGGCAATGGTTCGCTGATGTCTGGCAGCAGCTTGGTGAGGGTCGTTCTCATCTGCGTCGTGTGCATTATTACTTGGTCTCTCTTGGCTCGGTCACGTTTCCTAATGGCAAGCCATATGAGAATACCATGGAGTGCTGGGAAGCGCTTAACATGGCTTCTAAGGCGGCTCGTTACTTGCAACTCGTTGATCCAGCGGCTTTTAATGATCGTCGTACGCCGGAAGTGATGATTTATGTATCTGATGCTGTGCCACAGCCGTCATCTGTCTCGGTTTCCAGTCCGGTGTATAGCTTGCGTATGCAGTTGCCTGAGTTTCCGCACCTTCCTCACTATGCTGTTGATGGGTTTACGGCGGTTCAGTCCTACCACCTGGAATTGTGGTGTGAGAAATCGACCATGAACGACGTGTTCATGCCGTTGTGTGAGCGCTACATCGTCTCTATCAGGCGGGTAAGCCTGCTCGTATTCTCTATGTTTCTGACTTTGATCCAGCTGGTCAGTCGATGCCTGTGGCTGTATCGAGAAAGATTGAGTACTTTGTACGCACATTGGGCTTGGATTTGGATATCCGTCTGTTTCCAGTGGTCTTAACACTTGACCAGGTACAACGCTATCAGCTTCCTCGTACGCCGATTAAAGAGAGCGAGAGACGGCGGACGGGTTTTGAGGATCGTCACGGTGAGGGGGCAGTTGAACTGGATGCCTTGGAGGCTCTCTATCCTGGGGAGCTAGAGACCATTCTTGATCAGTATATGGCTTGTTATTATGATGTGACTCTTTCTGAGCGGGTGCGTGAAGAGCAGTATGCATTGGAGGACTCGATGGGTCGGGTGTGCGGAGAGGTGATGCAGGGGTATCACGATGAAGTCGAAGGACTGCGTGAGGAGTATCGTCGCATGAAGGAAGAGTTTGAGCCTCGTATGCAAGCGATGAGTAATCGGTTGCGGGGTCTATGGCAAGCCATGAAGGACGATTTGAGTCAGTATACTCATTTTGCTGATGAGTATCCAGTCCCACAACCGTGTGTTGGTTTAGAGATTGGGGATGGTCTCTATAACAGTGAGTGGGATTATCTCTCTCAAGTCGAGGTGTTCAAGCAGTTTCAGGGAAGATAGTAAGAGCCGGATGAGCGGCTGTGTGGAGGTTAGGTTATATGGTAAGAGTGCAGCTCATTCTGGCTTCGTAGGAGTCTGTGATGGCAGTCTTGCGTCGAAGACAGTTTCGTGTGCGGGTCTTTCGTTCATTGATTTCTCGTCCCAGGGTGATTCCCTCTGTTGACGAAGAGATTGGTGCCTTAACAGAAGTTTTCGCGGTGGTGTTGGTGTTGTGGAAGCATCGCATTCGTGGGGTCTGTACGGTTTGTGTCACATGTGGGTCTGAGGAGTGGTGGTGGTATGGGGTGAGGTTGCTGGATGGTTGGCTTGTATCTGCTTTTTGATGGGGGCGGGTGCAGTATGAGAAATCGGTGGATGTATCCAGATAACTGGGGCCAGCTCGCGTGGGAGTGTAAGGAACGTGCCAAGTGGTGTTGTCAGTGTTGTGCTCTTGCCCATGGGGCTTGGGTAGTGAGTAGGCGGGGGGTTCCTTATCGGGCGTACTTGGCAGCAGCTCATTTAGATCATGACCCGTGGAATCCGCATCCACGGCTTGCGGCCTTGTGTCCAAGGTGTCATGCTCGTTATGATCGCTCGCTTTCGGAGTGGGATTCTTGGTTGATTTTAGAGCGGTTAAGACATCATTGTTTAGTCAAAGCGTACAAACAGCGTGTGAGCGCTGAGGTGTAGGAAAGGAAGGTTCTTCAATGAATGAAGAACAGTATCGGCAAGAGGTCTTGCAGTTTTATGATGCTGCGGGTGAGCCGCTTGGGCAAATGTCTATGGGAGTGCTTGCTTTAGCTGCTTCATCTGGTCAGGTTGCACATGTGGTCAATGGGGTGCTTTTTGAGGGGCAACAGCTGGAAGTTGTAGAGCTAAAAGGGGCGGTGGGCAAAGTGTTACGGTCTGTTATGTTGTTGTGTGATGTGGTAGGGTGCTCTTTTTCGGAGGTGATGGAGAGTGATGTGGTTGTGTTACGTGGGCAAGGTCTTGGTGGTGCTGAGAGAGAGGGGAGTGCTAATAGAGAGGATGCTTCGTTTGGTGATGATTACTGTTTTGTGCATACGCCTGGTGGGTATCGTTGCGCACAGTGCCAGGAGATGCTGGAGTTGATTTCGTGAGAGGGTTTAATGACTTTCCATTAGGATATTGGGATGCTTGGTATTGTCTAATGGCAAGCCATACAAGGAGGGTTGGGCTATGTATGTTGTGACGAGAGATTTGGTTGAGGCATATGCAGCATTGTTTGTGCACTGCTGGGACTACTATGCAGTACAGCAGCCTGATGGATCGTATCGGCCTTGTTATGAGCGACTTTCGTTGTCACGCTTGGTATACCATGGGCATGGGGTAGAGGAGCTTGTGGAGCTGGTGGGGCTTCTTTCACAGCAAGGCGTTTCTTGTGTGGCTGAGGCCAGTCGTCGAGGTTGGCATGTCTGGGTACATGTTGAACCGGATTCAATGGCAAGCCATGTAAGGGCGTGGTTGTTGCCGTATGCGCGTCGTTTTGGTGTAGAGCTGTATCCTGCTCAAGATACAGTAGGCAAAGTAGGCTCGTTGATCCGGCTTCCTTTGGGGGTGCATCGTAAGAGTGGCGGGTGGTATCCGTTCTTGCGGGTATCGGCTGATGGTTTGCTTGTACCCGTGGGACAAACAGTCGCAGAGTGCTGCGCCTGGGCTGGCGAAAATGTGTCTCGGTCTTTTGTTCCTCAATGTTGTGAACCAGAGTTTGAGCTGGTGTCGAGGGTGCGTCCGGTCTCTGTGCAGAGAGGACAGCATTCTGTTGGTTTGATCAGAGAGTGGTGTGAGGCTCAAGACGTTATGGAGGTGATTGGGTGTTACACCCATTTGGATCATCGTGGTATTGGTCGCTGTCCGCTGCCGGGGCATCATACGCGGGGTGATGCTAGGTCAAGTTTACAGGTGTTTCCTGATAGAGCTCGTGATCGTGCACATTGGTATTGCTATACCTGGAAGCGTGCTGGTGATGTCTTTGATTTTCTGCGTTTTTATCATGGTCTCTCGATGCGTGAGGCGTGGGAACGTTTGCAAGAAGGCATGTTGTACTAAGGTGTGTTGTAAGGAGTGTTTTTGATGAGAGTTCTCAAGGGAGTTGCTTTTGTTGTAGGGCCGGTGGTACTGGTCGGGTTTCATTTTCTCAGTACAGGATTTCCAGTGTGGGTGCAATTTGGGTTTCCTGTGCTTGTCGGTTGGGTGATGTTGAGGCTTATTGTGGGGAGATGGTTTCTTTGATGTAGGTGATGAGGGCTGTATAGCTTGCTATTGACTGATACCAACATTTTGATATCCTAATGGCTTGCCATCAGTGTCTCGTGTGTGCTCTCTCGGTCTTGCCGGAGGTTGATACGCTCACAGCTGCGGGGGCTGGTGGGTTGGTGCTGCGGTACCCCCCTCTCTAGCCCTCGGAGACTTGTCTTTCACCTTGCTCTTGTTAGGCGGGGCTTGCATGTTGGGTGCACGGGTTTCCCAACATGCAAGGGGGATGGTGTGGTGGCACTCAGTCCGCCATTGGGGCGGTTGTACGCGCCGTTCCGGCCTGCCGTGGGACGTAGTCCTCGCGGCGTGCCGGACGGACGGCGTAGCAACCGCCAGGGCGCGAACCAAGTATATCGCGCCCGTATAAATGCAAGTCAGAAAAGCGGGCACCTGTTGGCTGAAAGGAGGTGATGCCCTTGCTTGTATGACAATCCCTAGAGTAGTCAGCCATATGGAGTTCTCGTGTGAGAGGTCAACGATGAAGTTTCAAGCTCTTTTGAGTGGGTCTTGAGACAAGGACGAGAAGTTTTGTAGATTGTCAAAAAGTGTAGGAGTTTTTTCTTCTTAGTGTTGTCTGACTTGCTTATTGGAGGGCAAATGTTCCTTATGGCAAGTCGAGCTTAACAGGAGGTTTTTATGCAGTATCAATGGCAGTCCTTCGAGGACAAGCATCTTGCTCAACCTGATGAGTTGGTCAATCGTCGTGTGTGGGTAGAGGCTTTGAGGAAGTATGCGGCAATCCGCTGTTTTACTCATGATGGGCAAATGGTTCTTGAGTTTTCGCCAGATGCTCCTCGTTCTCCTTATGAGATGTATGTGGACGCTGATTTGCTTGGTGTTTCTGTTGTTCTTGTTTAATTTGTCTTTCTGGCTTGTTGTTGGGGTCTTTTCTCTTCAATGGCAAGCCATTGGTGTCTGAAAGGGGGGTTTTATGGCTGCTCTTAAGGTCGTCAATCGTGGGGTCGATACCTTAGTGGTCAATGTCTATCATACGGATGAGACTGGATTGAGTCGTCAGAAGCGGGAGTTGGAAGAGACGTTGCATGCACAGCTGGAAGAGTACAAGCGTGCAGCTCAGGCGGTGGGTGAAGCAGTGGCTACATCCTTTGTGTTCAATGGTTTAGTGATGCTCATGCAGCCGAATGGAGCATTGCATGGTCAGTTTCCTTGGATGCTCAAAACCAAGGATATTACGCTTTACATCTCGACTGGTTCCTGGAATGGGATAGGTGCAGTGCGCTTCAATAGTGACTTTCTCTGGTCATCTGAGGGATTGGTCAATGCAG
>VBJK01000476.1 GCA_005879655.1 Chloroflexota bacterium
CATATTGTAACCAAATAATACTATCTGACACTGCATCCCTGATAAAATGATAGCGAATATCAATGTGCTTCGCCCTAGAATGATGTACTGGATTCTTGGCCAGCGCAATCGCTCCTTGATTATCCGTCTGCAGCGTCGTAGTTGTCTCAGACTCTTCCTTGTGACCTAACTCTTTCAAGAACTGACGCAACCACATCAATTCTTTAGTTGCCTCAGCGATAGCCATGTACTCCGCTTCCATAGTGGATAATGCAACTGTCGCTTGAAGCTGACTACGCCATGCAATGGCGCCGTTGTTCAACATAATGACGTAACCTGTCTTGGATCGTCTAGTGTTGATATCCCCGGCCCAGTCTGCATCCGAAAATCCACTGAGATGAGTAGGAGGCGGTCTATACGTAATTCCCATCCTCAAGGTATCTTGAAAATAGCGAAGCACCCGCTTAGCAGCCGCAAGATGCATGGATGACGGATTTTTGAGGAATTGAGAGAGCGTGCTCGCTGCGCATACAATGTCTGGCCTAGTGACAACAGCCGCGAACATTATCCCGCCAACAATGCTTGCATACTCCTTCTGATCTGCCAATGCATCAGAATCCGTTGTAGCCAACAACTTCACAGATGTATCCATAGGTGTAGATACAGGATTACAGCCTTGCATACCATGACGCGCTAACAACTTCCGCAAATAATCCTCCTGATGGATCTTGATCGAGCCATCATCGCCATACTCAAGTTGCATACCAAGGAAACGTTTAGCAACACCCAAATCCTTCATCTCATATTTGTCAGACAATCGTTGCTTGATCGTCTTCAAGTCATCCTCATTTTCTGAAGTAATGAGGAAATCATCAACATACAATGCAATGTACGTTTTCTCGCCGTTGGGGTTGATGTACACGAAAATACTAGAATCCGTTTTGCATTTCTTGAAATCAAAACCTTCGAGAGCGGGAGCAATATCATCATACCATACCCGACCTGATTGCTTGAGGCCATAGAGCGATCGGTTTAACAAGTAAACCCAATCCTCCTTCCCAGGGACTTCATATCCCTCTGGTTGACGAACATAGATCGTTTCCTTCAATGGACCATTTAGGAATGCTGTAACCACATCCATTTGATGGATTTCAGTTTTCTTTCCCCTCTTGCTTCCACTGCCTGCAGCCAACGCAACAAGTGTTCTAATCGAGGTGTACTTTGCTACAGGCGCGTATGTTTCATCGTAATCTTCACCCCAACGTTGTGTATAACCTTTCGCAACAAAACGTGCCTTGTAAAGGCCGCCTTCTTTAACATCGAAAACCCAGCGAGAATCAACAATTCTCACTTTTCTTCTCCTCCCCTTTCCCTTCGGCTTAGGTGGAGGTACCAATTCCCAGCAATTGTGCCTCTCGATAGATGACAATTCCCGATCCATTGCACACTCCCACTGCTTCACATCCGTCCTTCTCATAGCTTCCTTATAATTCCTTGGAAAGGGATTATCGCACTGAGCAGCGAATGCTTGCGCTTCCATACCTTTGTATGATACTCTTGGTTGGTCACGCAACTGACGTCTTTGACTTCTAGACGGTACTGACTGACTTCTAGATGCCTCGGACTGCACATTAGTCTGTGCAACAGGCTCGACAATGACGTTCGTAGGTACGTCGACGACGTTCGCAGGAGGAGGGGAAGGACTCCGAGGTTGCAAATTCTCAGCTACTTGCTGTTCGTTCGCGCGTGGAAATGGAGGAGGAGGAATATCGTCGTCATCATCATTGATGACTACAGATCGTTTAGTTGGTTTCTCTCCGGTAAGCCTCTCTCTGACAGCTTCCGAGATTGATGTCGCCGCACTAAAATCATTTTCACAAATGATAACATCTCTAGTGATCGCGACCTTGTCGATCTGCGGATGATAAACTCTATACATTCCAGAATCCGACTCATAGCCAACCAAAATTCCTTTCATACTCTTCGAGTCCAATTTCCTACGCCTTTTCTTTGGAATGTGCCTGTACACAACACATCCAAATTTCCGTAATTGATCAACACGGGGCTTCTCACCTGTCCAAGCTTCATACGGGGTTTTCCCATCCAGAGCGCGTGTCGGCAAGCGATTCTTGATGTAACAGGCAGCAGCTACCGCTTCAGCCCACAGCTCTAACGGTGTATTTGAGGCTTCCAACATTGGACAAACCATGTCCATGAGGGTACGATTCATGCGTTCTGATACGCCATTCGACTGAGGAGTATGAGGAGCTGTTTCCTGATGTTCAATACCAGTTCCCTTCAGCAATACCTCCATCTCCTTGTGATATTCGCCTCCACCATCCGTCCTGATAGCCTTGATCTTGCATCCCGTTTGATTTTCCGCCCAAGCACGATATCCTTCGAATACAGCCTTAATCGTCTTGGCTTCTTTGTTCGGCAAGATATAAATCCTACACAACCTAGTGCAATCATCGATGAATGAAATAAAATACCATCCACCACCCAGCGATTTAACCTGGAACTTGCCACAGAGGTCCGAATGTACCAACTCGAGAGGTTTCTTGCTACGATGCTCAACCCTCTTGAATGGTAACCTATGGTGTTTCCCGAGAATACATGGTTCGCAATGTTCATGATCGCGTTCCTCTGGTTTGTCATCCTCAACGATATCCAAGCCTTTGACTAAATCAACAAGCTTGATAATTGCATCCTTGCTAACATGACCAAACCTCTCATGCCAATCCTTGATCGTGACACCTTCTCCACCGATTGCAACATTGGCCGCAGCTATGCCTTTGTAGAACCTAGATCTCCACTTGCATAGTCCATCATGAATCGGAGTGTCCCTACAAAGACGGATTTCCATCCATCAAGTGTAGCCTTTGTCAATGAAAACAATCCTTGTTTAAGCTTCGGGACATACAGGACATTCTTGAGAACACGAGACTGGATTCCACAATCATCCGTGACAACAACCTTTCCAACTCCCACTGCAGGAAGACCGCTCTTGATTCCCTTTACGAAGATTGGTTTCTTGAGCTTCTTGTAGTTGAGGAATAGAGACCTGTCCGGATGCATATAGTGCGTCGCGCCGCAATCCATAATCCAAACATCTGAGTCGCGAGGAATAGAATCGTCAGCCGCTGCCTTGAGAGCATAAACAGAATTGCCAAACGATGGTGAATTCTTGGCTGACTTCATGTCCATGACTCCGCCACCATTCTCAATAATATTGACCTTGCATGGGGTAGAATTTTCAACCGCTGCTGTAAGTGCGTATGCATAACCACCAAAAACAGATCCCGATTTCTTGTCATCGCTGTCCTCATCCTTACCTTTGCCTTTACCTGATTTCCCTTTCTTCTTGCAGTCCCTCTCCCAATGACCACTATCACCACAGGACCAGCATTTTCCGGGCTTCTTGTTCTTCTTCTTCTTCTTGTTGGGATTAGAAGCAACATTTGCCTTAGCCATTTCAACGTCCGCCGTAGTGTCAGAACTGCCGAAGTTCTTCAATCTTTGGGCTTCTTCACGGACTCTGCTTTTAAACTCAGATAGGGTGACATCGCCAGTAAGAATTGCAACTTGCCCTTGAAGCCAATTCTTATATTCCATAGGGAGACTGTTCGCGTAGATGATGACTAAATCCTCTTCCTCTATGTCCTTACCCATAGCAGAAAGACCTTCGACAAAGCCATCAAATGTACGTTCGTGATCTACCAAACTCGAGTCAGGGGACATGTCAATTCGATAGAGTTGTCGCATTAACGAAAACTTCCGTTGCTTGCCCTTGGATGCATGGATCTTCTCCAATTCATTCCAAGCTTGCTTCGCCGACTTAGCCGCACGAATAGGGCCTTGTTGACGTTCGCTTGTACTGAAATACATGATCCGTAACGCTT
>VBJK01000233.1 GCA_005879655.1 Chloroflexota bacterium
CGTGGAAAACTCTATCGTTCATGTGGGCCTGCGCAATCGTGAAGTGGAGGCGACTGTCGCTTATAGCTCATTAACCTTTGCATCCAAAGCGGTCAATGGAAAGATGACCATTACGGGTCCCCTGTTGAATGAGACAACAGCAGCAGATTAGGCTATCCCCTTGTAGAACACTTATCCTTATGATACAATACCATTCGGGCGAGGACAGAACGGTCCCCGCCCGAACTTATATGTAGAAAAGCGAAGACAGCTATGGATATATCTTGGCTGGGCCACTCTTGTTTTCTCTTACGTGGCAAAAATGTTACATTAGTTACTGACCCATTCACTCCTGCTCTAGGGGATTTACCTCCACTAGGTAAGATCGCTGCCCCCATCGTTACTATCAGCCATAATCATGCCGGACACAACAATGTTGCCGCAATTAGCGGTAGCCCACGCGTTGTACGAGGACCAGGAGAATATGAGATTAGTGACGTATTGATCACAGGCGTTGCCTCTTACCATGACAACCAGCGTGGCAAGGAATACGGACGCAACACCATCTATGTCATTCACATGGATGATCTGGCTATCTGCCACTTAGGAGATTTGGGTCATACTTTGCAAGAAGAACAGTTAGAAACAGTTGCGGATGCAGATGTGTTACTGATCCCCATTGGCGGACAACATAGCATTACTATTACACAGGCAGCGGAGATTATCAGCCAGGTAGAACCACGCATTGTTATCCCCATGCATTATCGTCCTACTACGGCTGAGACGCCCGGTCCGCTGGACAAATTTTGCCGGGAGATGGGTGTTGAAACTATCAATGCGCAACCAAGGCTCGTTGTTTCTCGTACAAACTTACCAATGGAAACTCAAGTCATGATATTGTCACCACGAGGGCAGACGCAATAAATTGCGCGACTACATGGTGACAATTACCGAACGGCACGGCTCCGGTTAAGGAAGGTTTCTTTATGTCAAAATTCATCTTTGTCACAGGTGGTGTAGCGTCGTCAGTGGGAAAGGGCATTAGCGTTGCCTCTCTTGGGCGTCTCCTCAAGAATCGCGGAGTCTCCGTCTCGCTCATGAAGTTAGACCCCTATATCAATGTCGATCCGGGTACAATGTCTCCTTATCAACACGGAGAAGTCTTTGTGACTGACGATGGCGCAGAGACCGATCTCGATCTGGGACATTACGAGCGTTTCACCGATGAACCAGCGTATCAGGCCAATAATGTAACGACCGGGCAAGTTTATGCTTCGGTCATTGGCAAAGAGCGACGCGGAGAGTACCTCGGCGGTACCATTCAGGTCATTCCGCATATCACCAATGAGATTAAGGATCGTATCAAGGCGGTGGCACGCCAATCCGACGCGGATGTGGTTATCGTGGAAGTTGGCGGCACAGTTGGCGATATTGAAGGCGAGCCATTTCTGGAAGCGATTCGCCAGATGCGTAAGGATGTCGGACGGCGGGATGTGCTCTACTTGCACGTCACCTTGCTTCCTTATCTGGGCGCGTCCAAAGAGTTAAAGACCAAGCCAACACAGCACAGCGTCAAAGAACTCCTGCGGGTTGGTATCCAGCCCGATGTCATTCTCTGCCGCTCAGATTATCCCGTATCCGATGAACTACGCGAGAAAATCGCGTTGTTTTGTAATATAGAAGCGCGTGCTGTGATCCCTTTGCTCACTGCTGAAACCATCTACGAGGTTCCACTTGTGTTAGAGGATGCGAGCCTGGGCGAGTTCCTGGTGCAACAGCTCGCCCTCAAAAAGCAGGAGCCACAGATGCAGGAATGGCATGATCTGGTGGCAAAAATCAAACATGCTCGTCCAGAACTGACGATTGGCCTCGTCGGCAAATATGTCGAATTGCACGATGCTTATCTCTCGGTCGCGGAGTCGCTCAATCATGCGGGCTGGTTCCACGATGTCGATGTACGCATCAAATGGATTAATTCTGAGGCGCTGGAGAAGATGGCCGAGGTGGAGGTTTTGGAGGATGTTGCGGGTATCGTGGTGCCTGGTGGCTTTGGCCATCGCGGTATCGAGGGGAAGATCAAAGCGGTCAGCTTCGCGCGACGTAAGCAGATTCCTTACCTTGGCCTCTGTCTGGGTATGCAGGTAGCCGTGATTGAATTCGCACGCAATGTGATGGGATTAAATGGAGCCAATAGCTCGGAGTTCGATCCACAGGCCGCCAATCCTGTCATCGATCTGATGCCGACGCAACGCCATCTCTCCGACAAAGGCGGCACGATGCGGCTGGGTAACTGGGTCTGTTGCCTCACACCTGGCACCAGAACCTATCAGGCATACGGAGAACCGATCGTTTTCGAGCGGCATCGTCACCGCTACGAATTTAACAACGAATATAGGAAACGCATGGAGACGCATGGCCTGATTATTAGCGGTCGTTCAGCCGATAATAGCCTCGTCGAAATTATCGAACTGACAAATCATCCCTGGTTTGTTGCCACCCAGTTCCATCCAGAGTTCAAGAGCCGTCCAACGCGTCCCCATCCCTTATTCCGTGATTTTATCGGAGCATGTGTATGTAATGTACAACAGCGAAATGCAGCTGATACATCAGTTGCTTATGAGTTTACGCCCAACAGCTTCTTACAGAAGACGGGCGAGAAATAGCAGTGTATGTGGTACTTAAGCCAATTGCTCAACGCGCCCATAGAAAACCAGCAGGGTGAGCGTGTAGGAAAAATTGTCGATGTCTTGCTCCCGGCAGCGCAGCCTGAGCAAAGTAGCCCTGCTTATCCTAGTACATTGCTGATGGCAGGGGAAGACGAACAACCCTGGCGTGTACCGTTAGCTGCGGTACAACGTCAGGACAGCTCATTGCGCTTACTCGTTCCTGTTGATCAGCTTATCCATCAGCCCATAGGACCTGATCAACAGGAGATAAGCTTGGCCCATGAAGTGCTCGACAAGCAGGTGATCGATATCAAACAGAAAAAAGCTCTTCGTGTGAACGATGTTTGTCTTGCCGATGATTGGCACATTCTCGGCATTGACCATAGCATACCGGGCTTGTTGCGCCGTCTTGCACCGGCCTGGTTGGTAGGAAAGGAGCATAACGTCCCCAACCATATCACTCCGTGGGATCATATTGAATTGATTGCATACCAACAGCCCACACATCAGGATCTCTCAGAACACCCCCTGACGGATACTGCCACCACTATACGCGCGCTCAGTCGCCATCTCACTGATATGCACCCCGCCGATATCGCCGATATCGTCCATCAGCTTACCCCCGGACAGGGAGCGCGCATTATCGAAGGCTTGGATAATGAAGCAGCAGCTGATACTATGGAGGAGATTGATACCGAGCGTCAACGCTATATTCTGGAAAGTATTCAGCCTGAGCGTGCCGCCGATATTCTGCAAGCTATGGGACCAGACGAAGCCGCAGACTTGCTCGCCCAGATACCAGAGGAGCGAACACAGGAATTATTACGCTTGATGAATCCTGAAGAATCAGAGGAGGTGCAGGATCTGCTAGAATATGAAGCGGATACTGCTGGCGGCTTGATGACCACGGACTTCATTATGCTTAGCCAGACAAGAACGGTGGCCGAGGCGCTGCAAGAAGTCCGCTCTACTATTCAAGAAAACGACATCCGTAGCCCGTACGTTTACTGCGTCGCTGATGAAAGACAGGATGAATGCCAGTTGCTCGGCGTTATCTCTATCTGGGATCTGCTGGTCGCTACTCCCACACAGACGCTTCAGGAGATCATGGAGACAGACCTTATCTCTGTACAGCCCGACAGCGATGCTCACACAGTTGCTGAAACGATGGCGAAGTATAACCTGCTCGCCGTCCCGGTCCTCAACCAGGAGAGTATTATCGAAGGTATTGTGACAGTCGATGACGCACTCGACGTGCTCCTTCCTCCCCAACGCCGCCGTCAACCAAAAAAGATGTATTAACCAATAATATACGAAACGTTGGAAAATACCTCAAGGACCTGTAAAATATCCTGACTTACCTCTACCATTACCTGGGGCAACCACTCTTCTGGATGCGGTTTATCGGCTACCAGTTCAAGATCAATCTCATCCTCGCCCTCTGCGGGGTCACGCTGATAACGCCCACTTATGCGGGGGGTAAGCATATGAGGGTCATCGTGCAAACCGCGCATTCCGTTGGGATGCCAGATCGGCAATTCCACACGCTGCTGCAAAGTGAGCAGATCTGGCTGCAAACGATTCTCAAGCAGAATCATGCTCACACCGGGGCGCGTCTCCACAGTACGCCTGCTATGTTCGCTGGCGCGCAACTTGAGCATCTGCGTGAGTGAGAGCAACACATCCTCAGAGATCATCGTGCCATGCAGATTGAGTATATAAGACAGTTCGATTACTAGAGGAGGTATAGAGCTAGTATGTAAATGAGGGCAGTTGGGATCGGTCTCATGGAAAAAATCACATACGCCAATTGGTCCCTCTTGAGAAAGGGCGGTATCCAGCGGTCCCCAGGTAAGGGAGAGCGTGCAGGCGCTGCGTTGCTCCGCTTCTTCGCAGGGTCCGGTGTGGCAGGTACAACCGAATTCACGTTCGAGAGAACGAGCGTTGATCCAGTATTCGGGGTGTGTCACAAGCCCGATGCCATCCGCCGCCTTCAGGAAATATCCGGTCACGTCTTCATAGGTTAACACTTTACTTGCTCCTTATTACCTTTTGTATAGCACAAAATCAGGTGGGTTTTTCCTGCTACGGCGTGCCACTATATTACTGTTGCACGGGGCAAGTGTCAATATGATCTGTTTTGTGTTTCTTCTTGGTTGTCTTTGTTCTGCTATTTGTTCGCCCTCTTACTTAGCCGGGGCACGCATAAAGGATGCCCATAGGCATGCGCGTTAAGCAGAGGGAAACATCTGCTTAACGCGCATGCCTATTGGGCATCCTTTATGCGTGCCCTGCGCGAAAAATGATATGGGAGACGATGAACAACTCAATGGTTCACCATCTCCCAGCATGCGAGATACTATACAACTTGTTGATGCGATCTAGTACATTGGACGAATCGAGAGTATAGTATAGTTTGTCACGCCTCCAGGTGTGGTCACGCTGACATCATCGCCCTCTTTATGACCCACTAGGGCTTTCCCTACTGGCGATTGATCAGAGATTAAACCAGATTTAGGATCAGCTTCAAATGTCTCAACAATCTTAAAGAGGCGCTTCGCCCCGCTATCAGTCTCTACCTGCACCTGCATGCCAATACGGACAGTGGGAGGACCATCCACCTCACCATGCATGTCTGGCGTCATGATTTGTGCTACTGATATACGATGTTCTAATTGCAGGACTTCACCCTCAAGTTTTGCTTGTTCATTTTTCGCGTCTTCATAAGCACTACTCTCACTGATATCTCCTGCCTCTTTTGCTTCATGGATATAATCAGCAATTTCTTTACGTTTGACATTGCGTAGATAATCCAATCGCTCTTTCATCTTGGCGAAACCATCGGGCGTAAAGCGATAGATTTTGCGCTCTGCATTCGTATCACTCTGTCCACCAATATTCATAAGCAAATTCCTCCTAGTATCGAGGCTCTTGACCTACTGCCGGTCTGTTCATAAAACCCGCCTCAAATGTCTTTTCCTTCTGCTACTACAGTTAGTACTCTTTTCCTACTACCGTGGCATATCATACATAACCATCACTACCATAGCTCTTTCTTCCACACCGTTTTTCTGCCGCGATACGCCGCCTCCTACTACCTCTATCAATAGGCATTAATTCCTATCCTTTTGGAAAAGAGTATGAAGATCTTGAGAGCAGCGTAACGTCTTTGTGTAGCATTGTAGCTTGCTGTTGCTCTTACTTTGATCGCGGCGACGTTGCTTGATGCTCCTGCAAAACACAGGGGCTTAACACACATGGGGGAGATTATACGTCGTGATTCTCAGTACGTCAAGTCATTTTCCTCTCATTTTTTCACCTACTTTTCACAATCTGATATGACCTTCTCCCCATATGAAGAAATCATGCTTGACCTGCCACAAAGCGGAAAAGTTTGGTGCCACATATGGGGCATAGCCCTTCTATGGCGCTGCGCCCCTTCTTTGTTACTATCTTCTTCGGCTGTTGCATTTTGCGCTTCTTTCGACATTTCACACAATATGCCTCGACAGTTCTCATGGTGCCGGGCATCTCTTTGCCCGCTTCCACTACATGGTTTGTTACTGCTTGTTCATCTGCCGCTGGCTGGCTGGCAACAGGTTCATCTCCACCAGCTCTTAGCTGCTCGGCCTCTTCTGTTGTGCTATCGTTAGCAATATCCTGCGCTATGAGCGGTTGATGAGCCTGTACTGGAGCTTGCATTACTTCATGCTCAATGCTTTCTTGTACAACAACAGCAACTGGCACTTTCGTTTCCGCTGTGTTCCTCCATACCATGACATGCTTCACCGCTAGCTCTTCCTGCTCGGTCAAGTTTTGCAGTTGCACTATCTGCACCTGGGGCCAGCGAGTACGTAGCTCTTCTAGGGCGGGCAAAAGCCGGTCTAGCACACGTTCACTAGCCATGAGCAATGTCGGTTGTGCTAGCGATACGGTTTGCAAGGCGTACGCTCTGGTTGCCAAATTTCCTGCGAGAAATGCAATTGCAGCGTATTGCGCACCGGGTTGATGAGCACTTGCATAGTAATAGTCCAGTATAGCATCACTAATGCTGCTGTACTCTCTACCGCTCTGCCAAGCAAGCAGACTACGCAAGATAGGGCGTCGCGTCACTAGCGCGTAGAGTGCTGTACACAAGGCAGGTTCGCTCAGGGAGCGCGCAAGCCAGGACGGGACGCTACGCTCCTCAAATACAACTGCCGGGATAAGAAAGATACATCGTTCACACAAGGCAGGGTACTCAGTTGCCACTGCACAGCAGTACTGGTAGCTCAAGCCGCTGGCCAACAAGGTAGCAGGCCGTCCCACCACCTCGGTCAAAAAGTCATGACAGAGACGCACATAGGTCTGAGCAGAATACTCTCCTTTAGGATGGTCAGAAAGACCAAACCCTAATAAATCAAGTGCGTAGACATGATAGTGCTGTGCCAATCTCTCCATCAGAGAGCACATTTCATAAGATGATGCTCCAATGCCTGGTGCATGGATCAGTACTAAGGGTGGGGCATCGCTAGCTCCTATGCTTTTATAAAAGATATGGCCATACACCCATTTATACACACGGGCTTCTCCCGGTAAAACACTCTCAAGAGGTTGAGGAGTTTTTAAAATATAGCGCAATGTGACGAGCAATAGTGTGCAGATACTGAGCAGCAGAAGCTTTAACCACACCCTGAACGAGCGAACTACACTCCGCATAGAAATCTCCTTGTGCCTATACCGAAGGCGCATAGCTTTAGTATAGCCAATGATCCGTGCCACTGCTATACGTTATGGACCAATTTGTATCTACGTTACACCACCCGGTACATTAGTGCAAGGGTGTATGAAAGAATGATGATGCATGATAGTATGATAGCTGCAAAGGGAGCAGCCACAGGGCAATCCCTTGTGGTTGCCCTGTGGCTGCTCCTGCGCGTGCTTGCCCTCTACGGATGCTTGCCCTGTAGCTAGTAATTTTACGCTGACGCGTCTATAATAGGCCCGTGACAGAGAAAGATCATTCTCTTACGAATAGCGATCACACTATTTACCGCTATGTCACCTAAGGAGGTTACGATGCTTGGTGTCATCGGCTCGCTCATACTTCTCGCGCTCGTCGCCTACCTATGGGGTTCTATTCCCTCTGGCTACTGGATGGGCAAATTGTTACGGGGCAAAGATTTTGACATTCGTGATTATGGTAGTCATAGAATCGGTGCAACCAACATATTACGTACTCTAGGAAAAGGGCCAGCCCTGATTGTATTTCTGATTGATATCTCGAAAGGCGTGGGGCCAGTTCTGCTTGCAACATTTGTGCCATTCTTCTACTATGCAGGATGGGGACCCAGTATTGCAGGATTAGCCGCTCTACTGGGACATTGTTTCCCTATTTTTATTGGCTTTAAGGGTGGCCGAGGCGTTTCTACTGGCGCTGGCGTACTGCTTGTTATTTCGCCAGTGGCGTTTGTCATCGCTCTGGCAACGACGAGCGCTACGATGGCTATCTGGCGTTACGTATCTCTCGGCTCTATTGTTGGCTCATCGACATTCATTGCTTGCGGCATTGTTTTCTATATTATAGGGCGGGACAGTCCTACATTTTTTGCTCATGTGAGCCTGGCCCAATTATGCTTCATGCTTGTCGGCCCTTCCCTGGTAATCTCGCTCCATTATGACAATATTGGACGCTTGCTGACAGGAAAAGAGAGGAAAATCGGCCAGAAGGCGGTTACTTCCAGTGATAATTGAAAAGTGGATGAAATCGTGGGAGGGAGGTACGCTCTTCCACGATTTCATCCACTTTTCAATTATCACTGTGTTTTGCCCGTTGCTTCCCCGCTCTGGAAGAGTGGTAATGCCCCGATCATATACTCTATGCCAGAAAAGATAGTCCAGATGGTGGCCAGCAGAACGAGCAGGTCAGCCACCAGCAATAAAACTTCGCTGAAGACCAGCGTCTGACTGTTAAAAGTGAGCATTGGTGGAAATAAGGAGAGCAGATGTGCCCCCAGGCCCTTTGCCAATAAAAGAGCACCCATTGCCACCATGGTAATAAAGGTCTTTTGCTTGCCCCATATCCCTGCCGGGATAACTTTTCCCTTCGCCGCTGCCATCGAGCGCAAACCAGTCACCAGAAACTCGCGCGTGATGATGACGAAAACGATCCAAGCGGGCACCAAGCTAATCTGTACCAAGGCCAGGAAAACAGCTGATACAAATATTTTATCAGCAGTCAAATCGAGAAAGACTCCTAGTGCAGAGACTGCATTAAAGCGACGCGCTAGGTATCCATCAAAGAAATCGGTAATTGAAGCTAGCATGAAGAGCAGCGTTGCTCCAAGAAAAGCCCATGGTTGATTAATTAGCACTAATAGAAATACTAGCACTGTGGAAATGAGGCGACTTAGACTCAAAATATTCGGGAGGTTGTGCATACCAATTACTGCCTTTCAGAATTTAGCGTGCCTGCAAGCCTAGGGGAATGAGATATGCTACCCTATTATATGCGAAGTGGTTAAGGTTGTATAGTTATTGCCCGCCTCTATTGTATTTTTATCCAGGCTGATACTATAACTAAGGCTAATAATAAACCGAAACGGTATCACAAGGCACGTTCATGAGAGGATTGTCTTATAAATGGATTGTTGCGCAACTACCCCAAAGTCAGTCAGCGTACCCCAGTCTCCATCGAAATGGATGCAAGTACGGATGGATCGCTCCTACCAGGCATGAGCGTGGAGGTAACGATCCATCTGCATTAGTCTAGCAGAGTCTTATGGTGACTTACGAGGAGCTAACTGAAAATTAACACGCACCTGATAGAGAAGCCCAATGGAGAAGCCATAAATAATGTGCCCTAACAGGCTCAAGCTAAAAGTAATAGGTGTGAGCGTAAATAACATGTCTTTCCCGTGAGGAGCCAACAGGACAGTAGCAACAAGACACACCCAAATGGCAATGCCGAAGAGCACTGCGGCAACCACTATGTCCACTTTAGGCTTGAGTAAACGATAGCTCACGACAAAAGCGGTGCCCATGAAGCCGCCATCGCCAATGTAGCGCCACAGGTAGCCGACTACCCAATCGGGCTTATCCGTATGAAACAGCCACATACCAATTCGGGGAATGAAATCGGCCCATAGACCTAGTCCAATTGATGCAAAACGCATACAATCATAAAAGAAGCAGGCGAACACTCCAATGATGAAGCCTCGTAGCGCTAGCTTCCCGTACTCAGGATAGAGAACACCTACTATTAGCCAGACCACCAGAGACGGCCAGACTAGCAGATAAGCAGCAATATCCAGAGAGAGCCAGCCAAAGATAGCTATAGAGAGCGCTGTGATAGCGGAAAAGCCCACCGCAAAGAAGATCAGGCTCATAAAGACACGCTGTTGGCGCACCGACATCCAAGGCGTATTCAGACCTGGCATGGACAGGCCATTCTGGGCATTCCCAGCCATCCAAGCAGTCTTCAGACCTGGCATGGACAAGCCTTTATAAGCATTCTCAGAGACAGCACGAAGTGGATCGGTTGACAAGGGTCCAGTGCTCGCAGTACGTCGGGCAACTGTATCCAATGGTGCCAACTCGCGATTGCCATTACTTATCGAGCCGGGCCTCATAAACTGGCTTCTCATGGTACTAGTTGTCGGGTCCGTCACTCCCAAACTACGATGTGAGGGTCCTGTAGGAAGACCCTCCAGGCCTGTCTCAAAACGCCCCTGACGCTCTGAAGACATGTACGGTGGAAGGACATCCTGGTTCTGGCGGTAGCCGTTGTCATCTTTTCTTCTGATTTGCATTTTTTGACCCACAATGAAGCTTCATAAATATTTTACAAACCGACAAGTTATTAATTAGTGAATACCATTAATAACAGCTGTATGCGCAAGCTCGGTATTAGGGATTATATTATATAGAGTAAGCAAAAACCATGGGTTAGCCATAAGGTACCCTATTTATGCTAATAATTCCTCTCCTTACCAGTGCAACGATAGAAGGGGTTGCATTTCTTCTTCGGTGATAAGGAAGAACAAGCCTAAAAAGTTGTAGCACTTCGTACTTACCTTCTGCACCAATCAATATTGATCGCCTTGATTATTGGCAGATCAGCTAAAGTCAGTGCAAATTTTCTGTGATGACATGTTATAATGGGGTTGAAGCACGGGAGAACAATGCCACGCATGTTGCTTTACGGGGTTGAGATAAATAACACAAGAGGCTGTACTCATGGCAACTTTTCCGCAACCAGCATATATGACAGTTGAGCAGTACCTGGCTCTAGATCGCGCTAATCCTGATGTTCGCTACGAATACATAGATGGACGCATTATAATGCAAGCTGGTGGGTCACTGAAGCATTCACGCATAAAAATTAATGTCACACGAGTACTTTATGATGTGCTACGCGATAGCCCTTGTCGCGTCTACGATGCGGATTCACGTGTACGTCTCTCGGAAACCAAATATGTGTTGCCAGATGCTACTGTAAGTTGTGATGAACGAGAAAATGAGGAAGACGATATCATACGCTATCCTCGACTTGTAGTTGAGGTACTCTCCCCACATACGGAGGCCCGCGACCGTGGGCAAAAATTTGCCTTATACCGCGCGTGCCAGAGCATACAAGAATATGTCCTCGTAAACACTCACTACCCATCCATTGAAGTATTTCGCCGGGAGAAATATCCGCTGTGGACTTTTCATGCATTTGGCATGAATGATGAGGTTATGTTAGCTAGCCTTAATGTACGCTTTCCTGTGCGAGTTGTGTATGAAGATATTCGTTTTGCTGGGGATGAAGATAATCCTGTGTAGTGGCACATCCATGTGATGATCATTTACAAACAGTCAATATCGTAGTCGCGCAATTTATTGCGCATTGCTCGCCAAGTACATCCACAACCATGCAATTTTATTGTTTTTAGACACATAAATAAAGAAAAACAGGTGCAAGAAATTGCACAGCTACGGGCATATTTGGCGAGCACGGCACAATGAGTTGTGCATCTACTGCAACTGGCTCTCCAGCGCCTGTTCCTGCCGCCGTCGCATCTTATCAGCCCTCTGACGCAAACGACGCCCATAACGAATAGTGAACGCAATCACAACGATAGTGATACCGTAGACCAGGATGCCATTGAGAAAAATGCTGGGCCACAGACCGATCACGATAGTGCGCAGGGAAGGTGGCTGTAATCTGGGTGGTGAATCCTGGATCATTGTGTTCTCCTTTTTTTCATAATAAGTCTATAGTTGCACGACATGTGCCCTAGTAATCTTCCATGTGCCACTTGACAGCTGTCCAACCATATAATAGCCACGGTACATGGTCTTTACATCCGCATTTGAGGTTGCCACCAGTGTAATAAACACCTGTACCGTGCCGTCTGGCTGTGGAACAAGACTATCAAAGGTGATATCGTCGTGCTTCGTGTTAGCGAAACCCCGCTCGAAATCGTTGTAGGTCTGAGGATTGTTCGCCCACAGATTATATGCACGCGGGTAATCTTTACAATTAATAGCAGCGGGCTGTGTCGCTGTGGGAGTGGGAATGGGTGTTGACGGTGCGGGCTGTCCTCCCATTGGTGTTGGTTGCGTCGTCATTGAAGTTGGTTGTGTGACTGAGATATTCGGCTGCGTCTGATTTGGATTGCTACTGGACAACGCTTGGTGAGAAGAGAGGAAGTATAGCATCCCGCTCACTGCAATGACTAATGCGAATGCACTCACGAGCAGTGTGTACCGTTGATACCTTGCTCTGGCACTGCTAGCAGAAAAGTATATAGGAGGTGTTGGTGGTACTCCAACGTCTAGTATGGGAGGTTTCGGAGACTGATCGACGGCTACAGTAGGTAGGAGCAGTAGTGGCTGACCACTTCCCGTAGCAGCTGCAATACTTTGCAGCCTTAGCTTCACAACCGACATGCTTGTCGGTCTTTTATTCTCATCCAGATGAAGCATTTGCTCAATAAGCTTTACCAGTTCTGTGGGCAGCTCTTGGCTCAGCATTTGTAGGGGAGGGAGACGAAATGGCGTAGAAGCTGGGTGATAAGCGGAAAGCAGGTGATAGAGCACTGCCCCCAGACTATAGATATCCGATTGTGGTGTCGTCTGTGCCTTGCCATACTGCTCAGGAGAGGCATAGCCCATTGAACCATACACACTCGTATCCTTGGCTTGCCCAGGCTTAAAAAGGCGCGCAATACCAAAGTCAATCAGGTAAATATGCCCATCTGACGTACGCATAATATTTGATGGCTTCAGGTCGCGAAAGATAATCGGTGGTTGCTGGGCATGCAAATATCCCAGCACGGTGCACAATTGCATACCTATCTGAAGTGTCTCCTGCAATGGTAGTTTGCCACTCGGCGCTTTTTTGAGATACGCATCGAGCGTTTCGCCATGGATAAAACTCATCACAAGATACCAGCGACCGCATTCGCCAAAGTGATCGTAGATATTGGGCAGGTGCGGATTTTGTAAGCAGGCCAGCAGCAGGGCCTCTTGCCGGAAGGCATTTGCCGCTTTGCTGATCTCTTGAGTATTCAGACCACTCTGGCGCATCTCTTTAAGAGCAACCTTGCGCTGCCCCAGCTGAGTATCTTCTGCCTCGTAGACTGCTCCCATGCCGCCTTGCCCAACCAGACGAACAATGCGATAGCGCTGTTTGAGCAACACATTTGGCAGTAATTGTCCGGTTTCCATATTGAAGACAGTGGGTGCAACGTTTTCTTGCAATGTGCAACCACAAGCACGGCAAAAGGTCGCTTGTAGCGAATTCGTTGCTCCACAGAAAGAGCATAATATCGAGGTGGGCATCAGCGTTACACCTGAAAAGAAGTGATGACACATACAAGTTGCTAATAAATCACAAATATTATAGCATATCGTGTGGCAATCATTTTAGTAGTGCATAATCCCAAAACCTTTTGGGGAATGGGAGAATTTGGGGACACCCCAAACCCCACCAGGGTGGCTTCGCCAAATGCCACCCCCAATCCCTACCACCTCTCGTGTTTCTGCACTAGACAGGAAACGCAACAAATGATCATTCTTTCCCGCTAAGCAGGCCGTGACGATAGAAGGACGCTATTGAGGGGCAACTGCAACCACTATATCGCGCTTCTTAATGACGCGATCAACAGTATGAGTCAACTGCGTATAGGGAGGATCATTGCGCACTCGTAGGTGTGTACATTGTTCAATCAGTTGCACAAACTCTTCGCGTGCAATACGAGTTGCATTCCAGGCCAGCGCCAGTGTTCCTCCCGCAAATAACATCCTCTCCCATACCGGCAATGCTTCACGCAAGAGCGTCGCAATCTCTGCAAAATGCTGGATACCATAGGGTAAATCAGCCACTATCGCGTGCATATGCGGCCCACCAATGATTTCACGCATGTGAAAATTGGTGGCACGCGCGTCACCATGGGCCAATACCATGTATCGTGTATCGCCTTTACGACCAATCTCGAACTGATAACGCCGTCCCGCCTTACGACCACGCTCATCAACTTCCTTGTAAGGAATATGTTCACTATGCAAATACTGCTTCACATAAACAGCCGTCGTTTCAACATCTTGCCGCTCCAATTCAACACCATACGCATCATAGCCATGCGCCAGGGCAAGAAAGAGCGTCGTCCCGCCACCTGCCAGGGGATCTAGTACTCTCAGCCGCTCGCTACATTGTGCACTATAGGCACTGGCAAAAACGGCGATATTGAGCAAGACGCGCGTAAAAATCTCATTCGTCTTGCCCTTATAACGTCGCGCCTCTGCAATCTCTAAGGGAAGCCACGGTGCGCATGGCGGCTCCAGAGGGCGTAGCAATGGTCCTGGCACATCGCCAATCTGCTCAAAATATTCGTATACTTCGCTCGTTGCGCCCAAACGCGTTAGAATAGCAAGCGTGCCAGGTGCAGCGAATAATGCATCGTCCATCGTGACAAGTAAGTAACCTTGTCCCGCCAGTGTGGTAGTACTCACATCGCTGATACCTACTGCGAGAGGGCTGGCCAGCAGTTCTGGTGCTGCGAGAGCGGTGGTCATATTTGCATATTGCGTACTACGTTGTGGTGTAATCTTAAGCGCTAATTTCATGGTGGGCAGTATAGCATAGCGGACTGGTAGCGACAAGGGGAGCTTGCATTGAGAAGAGTTGTAGCATATACCGTAGCTGCACAATTTATTGTGCCGTGCGTGCCACACATACCCGTAACTGCACAATTTATTGCAACAGGGCCACAAATAAAGAAAACAGGCGCAATAAATTGCGCAGCTACAGATATATTTGGCGAGCATGGCGCAATAAATTGCGCGGCTACGATCATTACGGAATTACATTAACATCAGCCGTCAGAGCCAGCGTAAAGCGCGCGAGCAGCTCGGCAACCTCATCAATGTCCTTGAGTGAAACCATCTCCGTGCCAGTATGCAAATAACGGCAAGGGATGCTCACCAGAGCAGTAGCAACACCGGCACGAGTGACCTGAATAGCATCAGTATCGGTAAAGGTGCGTGACGCCTGTGGATCAATCTGCCAAGCAATACCCGCCTCGTTGGCCGCCTGTAGCAGCAATTGATAGACGCGAGGATTAATGTTACCGCCAAGCGAAATGACCGGGCCACCATTGAGCAGCACATCGCCGATCTCAGTTTTGGAAGTACCAGGGTGATCGGACGTATAAGTAACATCCACCGCAATGGCAATCAGAGGATCAACGCCATATGCACCTGTAATGGCACCACGCGATCCCACCTCTTCCTGTACAGCCGAAACAAAAAAGACACCAGCTTGCAAGGCAGAGCGCTGCTCATAGATACGACGCACCGCCTCCGCAACCGCAAAGACACCGGATTTATCATCTAGAGCGCGCGACACCACAATGTCACCACGTAGAGGCTCTAGCTCAGCGGCTCGCGTCACAACAGACCCTAGCGGGACCAACTGTTGAGCCTCTCCCTTATCGGCCACCCCGATATCGATCCACATCTCTGACAGGCGCGGCATTTTACTGCGTTCATCGCTACTGAGCGTGTGAATGGGCTTGCGTCCAATCACCCCCAATATGGGACCGGCAGGGGTATGAACATGAACACGGCTACCGGGGAGCGTCGCCGGATCGAAACCGCCGATCGTCGCAAAATAAAGGAAGCCCTGGTCGTCGATATAGCGCACCAGCAGCCCCAACTCATCGCAGTGAGCCGTCAGCATCACGCGTGGTCTACCGCCAGGATTGAGCGCAGCAATCACATTGCCATGAACATCGGTACGCATCTCGTCGGTATACTGCTGCATTTCCGTGCGAATAACCTGCTGTACAGGCTGCTCAAAGCCAGAGGGACTGGGGCTAGCAATCATATGACGCAAGAAAGCGATACGAGACTCATCCATCAATAACCACCTCATAAGATAATGCAAAGACAAACGAAGAGTAAGAGACACGAAAGAGGAGGTGCGAAAGTAGGCACCTCCTCATACCAAATGGGTTCAGCGTACAAATTGTTTAAGCACTTCATCAACACCGGGGTGGGTACGGTTCAAACGTAAATCCTCGGCTCCGGTAGGATCGGTTTGCACAAGCAAGATACCTTGTTGAATACATGTATTCAACAGTTCACGAGCAGACTCGCGGGTAAGCCGTCCCCGGAAACGATTTTTAGGATTAACGGGATCACCGATAAAATTAGAAACACCAATAATAGTACGCCATGACCAATTGCGATCTATATAATCAAGAAACTGCAAGAATTGAGGATCGAGCACCTCCATAGGCGGAGTCCCGAATGGTGGTTGGAATTGGGAAGGCCCGCTACCAACACCGCCAGCGAGATTAATGGCGGGCATAGGTCCGGTATTACCGCTGGGTGACATTTGGGCATAGCTCAGTGGAGGGATAGGTAAAGCACCGGTATTACCGGAGATCCCGCTAGTACCTGAGCTACCTGGCACTAAAGGAACAAATTGATTAGCACTACTGATAAGATCTCGGCTGACGGTTCCTGGAATACCAACAACAATAACAGTTTTGTTAAGACGTAACTTTAGACGAGCGCTGATACGAGTGAAATCCTTATCGCCTGTCATCAAAACAAAAGTAGAGATCGTAGGTCGATCAAAAACGGTTTCAATGATATCCATCAACATATTGAGATCAACAGTACTTTGTACAACAGTACTTTGTACAATGGTACTGTTACTATTCGCGTTGACAGCGGGCATATGACCAGTATTACCGGTATGCTGAGTAGAAGTGGTAGAATATCCTAAAGGACCAGTACTACTCTGCCCAAGGGGGCCGGTCGGAGTGGGACCGAACTGACCCTGGTAGGGGAGAGCGTGTCGGAAAGACTCGCGTTGCTGATAATCGCCGATGGCATATTCTTCCTCAGTAGACTGCTCGTCTTCTTGCAAGAGATTCTCATCGAGATCACTTTGCAAAGGGAGAGAAGCATCGGGATCGGCGGGCCAGTCATTCTGCAATGCCTGGGCATTGAGGGCAGGCAGGGACCCTGAATTGCCAGAGATACTGGTAGGCCAGGGACGCATATAAGAACCCGTTCCTTGTTCAGCAACGTAGCTTGGCGAAGCAAGTGAGCCTGTAGAAGTATTACTAGGGGGATAGTGAATAGTCCCCATACGGATACGATCTCGTTGTTTAGCAGGGCAATCGACACGATCGATCATCGCTGCCGTCAGACTTCCTTTGAACGGTTCTGGTTGTCGAGACCAATCCGCATAAGCGCGGGCTACCATAACAGTTCCATAGCGACGGGCCACAGCAATAAGCTCCTGTGGGTCAGGCTCCCGTCGTTGAATATTCAGCATACTGTAACGTATGTTCTCAAAATCGATGAATAAAGCAATATCTTCGGGCACAACCTTCTCCTCTCATATATAGGGAGAAACCGCGCAGGCCAAGACTTTACAATTGTTCAGGTGCTCGGACAACTTGCTATGAGGGAAATACCCTACCTAGCAGTCGATCCTCCTTGCTATGAGCATATCATACTTTATTGGTAAAGTCGAGGGGTCAGCGCTTTACTTTGCGTACCTACTATAGTATATTTTGTAGATGGGAAAATATACAATTAACAATTATAAAAGCCATAAGAACCGGAGGGTAGCCCCCGGTTCTTTCCTGCTAAAGAATACATAAGTGAGATTAACGTATAGATCCAGCTAGCTCACGATTATGATTAGCCAGGAATCGCCGAAGGGTATTCGCTGATTGTGCGGAAGTCAGCCCTTCTTGCTCTGTTGTCTGTTGTTCTTGTCGATTTAATAATTCATAGAGGCTAGCGATGTCGTAGCGTACCTGCACTTGAAGCTGGCCGTCACTATCAAACCCTTCAACGAAGAGTCCGTCCTCTTCTTCATGAATAGCGATGCTCTTTACTCCGATCTCGTCAAGTAGCTGACCAATCGCCTGTAAAATGCTCGCATAACTAAATGTGGCCGGCATTTAACCCTCCCTAAATATTGTGGAGATCATTTCAAAATTACGAGTAGACAGCATCATCATAAAGCGCGGTGTGTAGAAGACCATCCCTTGAGCGGGATTGACCAGGAACGCCGCTGTTCCAATCGGTGCTGTTCTCACGCCCCTTGCGGGGGAGCATTTTTCGTTGGGAACACTCCAAACCCCTCCGCGTATGCGGGCACTTCTTTTAACGGCTTGATCTACACAGCTAACTGCTGTGCATACGATATTCTGAAACTGAGTACCGAAGGCATATCTGCCTCGACAAGACGCTTCCACAGATCTTTTTCAATGGCAGAGCTGAGATCTTGACTCAACGTAGCCACTCTCACAATTTTATCATTACAAAGACTAAACGTCAAGTTTACGGTTGTGCCGCCGTAATACGCTTTTCTGAATGCAAGAGAGGCGCACAATTGTAGATATAGCTCCCTCTTGACGCCTACTGCTTAAATTGCCCTTTTCGTTGATGCTCCATTGGCAAACGGACCCGTTGCTGGCCACGAGTCGGCACTGGCCATGACTGGTTGGGTATTTTTACCGACAGTACTGCCAGGTGCATTCAGTATCTCAATAGCCTTAAGTCGCCAGAAGCGAGCACTGGCCGGGCGCTTGAGTGAGAGAATCTCCGCTAATGCCTCATCCGTCATATCGGGCCGGTCGCGCAAGGCTTCTATCGTCATTTGCAGCTTATCAGGATTGGCATCGGCATTTACTGCGACAACGGGAGTGCTGGGAAGATCCTTGCTGCTGTTCTTACCGGTCGTTGCATTATCCAGCGTAACAAACTTGCCAGTAATAGGTCGATCGTGCTCGCTCCTCTCCTGCTCTGCTACTTCAGCAGCTGCCTCGGTTGTCGGTCGATTAGTGACGGAGGTCAACAGAGCAGCGGGGTTGAAGCGCGAACCACTGGTCAGACGACGTAATGTTGCCATTGGCAATTGTGTCTGCTTGGCTAGTTCACTCAGTGCGGTGAGTTGAGGTGGCTGTCCCTTCTTCTCCTCTGCGGCGGTCTCTGTGATGGTCTCAGCCATCATCGTGTAAACAATGCCGAGCAAAGGGAAGGCACTGGCCATAAACGGGAATACATTCGTCAACCAGGGAGCAACGTTTTCCGCCGAGCTTAGCATGGTCATGCTATGAAACTGCTTTGCATACGCCCAGTTGACTCCCCATGAAAAGACGGTGCACATCATGATCAGTAGCCAATGTTGCCATACCGCCTTTGGCGTGCGATACCTTCTGTACCTCTGAAATGCGGTCCATGAGAGCAGATAGACAGTGACATCGATACTGATTGCAATAGCGTAACTCACTGCCCACCACCAGATACCTTCAGGACCCTGAGATGGCTCAAAAGAGGCGAAGAAG
>VBJK01000477.1 GCA_005879655.1 Chloroflexota bacterium
CACTACTCAACACTACCTGCCAGTTCTCTGCCGTCAGAGCAGGACAGCCAGGTACCCGTAACTCAGGATCTTCATAGGCCCACCATCCCTCAAGCAGGCCAAAGGTGAGGTGAGAAAATAGGTTTATTCCCGTAATCTCGTTTAAGAGTAGCAAACCGTGCTTTTTCAATGCGGCTTTAGCGTTACGCACAGTACGCTGAATGTTGCTGGTAGCATGCAGGACATTGGCAGCTATCACCAGATCGTAGCCTCCCAACTCGATTCCCTGCGCTGCCAGTGGCTTCTCTACATTAAAGATCCGATAGGTCAGATAGGGATATTCCTTTCCATATGCCTGTTCCCCATAGCGCAGAAAGGCTGCGGAGATATCGCTGTAGCAATACTCTGCGATAGATGTCTGGTGGGGCTGCATCATCTGCAAGACCCGGCTTGTGGTTCCTCCTGTGCCTGCGCCAATCTCCAGGATGCGGATGCGTGCGTGCTCTTCGTAGGCAAGCCTCTCTTGCAGATAGGTCACGACTAGTTGAGCCAGAACATCGTTGAAATAGTCAGCAATCACATTGCGTTGATAGATTCCTTCTACCAAGCGCATAGAGGCTTTAGGAAACATGGTCTTGGTGGCAGAGAGTTTTCCGGTCAGAATGGCGGGCAATGCACGCAGCATCGTCTCTACCAACACCACTCGGGCTTTGAGATTGGCATTCTGCATCCAGCGTTCTTTGTGCTGATCCCAGCGCTGCCAGAGAGCGGTGCTCTCGGTCAGTTCTTGATCCAGGACGCTACAGATACCATCCTGGCAGTAAAGATACCGCTTGCGCCCCAAAAGCACGATGCTTGTCTGTAACCATCGATCATAGTCTGTGCTGATCCCAACTTGTTCTCTCAGGTCAGCGAGGATGGCCCGCTTTTCCCTGAAGAGACCGAGCGACTGCAATTGACTCCACAACAACTGGTAGAGCAGTTCCTCCATCTCTGGCGCTTCTTGGTTAGGTTCTAACTGCATATCATTCCTCCTCTTCTCTTTATTGTGTCTCTCTAACATTCTCTGTCTTGAGTAGCGGCGGACGGTAATTGTACAAGCGATGGAGAAAAGAGGGGGTATGCTCAGGATAGACCATCATTATTTCCCCGGTCTGCATCATCTCTTCCCCTAGTACATTTGCACTCGATGAGCTTGGATTTGGTGTGTATGCTTTCCCTGCGGGGAGGTAGCGGGAGTCAGGGTCTTTTCTCGACCCTCTTGAGGGTACTGAAACCAGGATAGAGTCATGGGAGATTGGCAGTTTCGTCGTTTTCAGCAATGCCATCTGCTTCACTGGGCCTGCTAACAGGTATTCTAGAGCCTCCATTGCCTCCTCTGGCTCAATCGATCCCATACCAACTTGTGCCATACGCTCCCGATACACAGGCTCCGCGACGATACCCACATTGCCCCAGTTCACCACTTTGACCTGGCATTGCCAATCCAGGCTCAGACGGGCAGCAAACGCATCTTCAAAGGTAGACCCGGCAGCATAGTTACTTTGCCCTGCGTTGCGCGTAAAGGCATTAAACGCGGAGAAAAAGAGCACAAAGTCCAGTGTCTCATGCTCAAAGACCTGTGCCAAGCGTACCGATACCTCTACCTTCGCCGCCAATGCGGCCCGAAAGCGTTCCTCGTCCATATTCGCTAGACTCTGATCGAGCATTACAATTGCTGAGTGGACCACGCCATGAATCTGACCAAAGTCCCGCAAGATTTCTTCATAAGCCTGCTCCCCAGATCCGCCAGCCGCTCCTGTTTGGTGAGAATTGCAGCATCAATCTGACGGCGGCCAATCCAGATCATCTGGGCCTGATATCTGCGGATCAGGTATTCGCTCCAGACTTCCCCAATCCCACCTGCCCCTCCAATGACCACATAGACGCCACCTTTCCGGTATGCACCACTCGTCTTTACGGAGGAGCTATCCAGGGGGACTAGGATCTGGCGATACCAATGACCATGGCGGTAAAGCCATCCATGACCCTGTGGATCGGCTGGGAGCCTGAGCATCTCTGTCAGAGGGAGGAAATCATCGGCTAACAGGTCAACCTGCTGGATGGACCAGCGAGGATATTCTTTGGCTAGTGACCCGAACAAGCCAAGCAGGCTGGCATGGGCAGGATGGCATGTCTCGTTAGCATGTAAGATGCGGGTCTGACGGGTGATTACTGTCCAGTGTAGTCTCTGGCTTCCGTATCCCAGTTGCAGGAGGGCTTTGATGAGCCGGAAACAGGTCAGAACTCCCTCTTGCTGCGCGGTAAGTATGCTCTCCTGGGTCAACGCAAGCTGTGGATGGCATGGCTCTAACCAGAACAACTGCTCGATGGCTCCAAACTCTTGCAAGCGTTGTACTAGCCTCTCGATACTTGCGTTCGTCGGTATCTCAAGGGTGTGGGCATAGGGATAGATGTGTGCAATGGCACTCCGTTCTTCCGGTGTCCCTCCTATGATCACGACCTGATGGGGGGCGCTAGCTACCGAGGCCTGCGGCAGAAGAGTGACTCGGTCCCACGCAAACGCAGACTTCAGGGCTTTGTCCTTCTCCTTTATAGTCTGTGTGCCTTGCTTCGCAGGTCTCTCGGGATCTTCTCCCGTTCTCTGATACCAATCTGTATTTTGAGCGTGCATTGTGGGAGAGAATTCCCCTTTGGAATACGAGTTGGTATGAGAAGGTACAAGATCAATCTCAGAAATCTCATAGTGGTCCCTGGCAAAAGGATAGTTGGGTAAGCCCGCTAAGCGTTTGACAGACCCTTGTGGATAGCACTCTTCCCAACTGATTTCGTTTCCATGCAGCCAGAGGTCTGCCAGTTTCTCCAGCTTTTTATGCTGGACCAGCTTTTGAATAAGTTCTTTGCCCTCTTCGCTATCTCCTATAAGACTTTCTTGCTTGTTGATTTTTCTTGCACATCTCTTTAGGTATTCTGTATTCTTGCCTATCACAAATTGCTCTAACTGTGTTATAAGCGTTTCTTTACTTGTGATCACTAAAGCCAAGCGATAGGGCCAGCTCTCGCGGCCAACTTGTAAGGTATACAACAGATCTGCCAGATTGATATCATTGTGCTTCTGCAAAAAGGCTGCGATTGCTCTTGCTGACACTTGTAAGCCTTCTTGCGTTTGTGCCGAGAGGATCAATACCCCTGGTGTCGCTTCATTTATCTGCATGTAGGGACGTGGCAGACCTGTAGCACGAGGCACACGGGCTACAGTGCCTGTCCGCTGGTCTTGGGCAACATACTCGGAAATCACCGCATGGGCGTTGGTTCCACTAAAACCAAACGAGGAAATCCCGGCCAGACGGGAACCCTTGGCATTTGCTGGCCAGGGTTTTAAGGTTGTGTTTACATAAACAGGACTATTCGCAAAGTCAATATGTTCGTTTTCCCTGCTAAAGTTAATAGAGGGAGGGATCTGTTTATGCTTCAGACTCAATAACACTTTGATCACGCCCAGCACTCCTGCCGCAGCTGTTGTATGACCGATGTTGGCTTTCAAAGAGCCAATGGCACAAAAGCCTTTTTTGGCGGTGAATTTCTTAAAGGCATCGGTGAGTGCGTGGATCTCTATCGGATCTCCCAGCTTGGTTGCTGTCCCATGTGCCTCGATATATTGAAGGTCTTCGACGTTGATGTGATGTCTTTGATAGATGGTTTGTTGCAATTGACTTTGCGATTGAAAACTAGGAACAGTTATTCCTGATGTCTGGCCGTCTTGATTGGTACCACTGGCTTGTATCACACCATAGATATAATCCCCATCGCGCTCTGCATCTTGTAGTCTTTTCAAGATGACGATGCCAACGCCATCTCCCACCACAATGCCGTCAGCGGCCTGATCGAATGGTCGGCACTCTCCCGTTGGGGACAACATTCCAGCGTCACGCATGGAGAGAAATGCTCCTGGATGGGCATAGATCGTAATTCCGCCTGCAATCGCCAGATTGGCCTCATGAGACTTTAAGTGCTGGCAAGCAATATCGATAGCCACTAAAGAAGATGAGCAAGCGGTATCTATTGCCAATGCAGGCCCTTTTAAGTTCAAAAAATAGGCGATACGAGAGGCTAATATACTCATATGTGAACCCAACATGGAAAAGTGCGAAAAGTCCGTTTTTCCTGAATGTATTGCTGTGCTACCGATCACTGTCGCCACTTGTTTTCCGCTTAAAACAGAAGGAGTATAGTTGGCGTCTTCTAAAGCTTTATAACATTCTTCCAGCAGAATACGTTGAGAGACATCCATTGCCTTCGCTTCACGAGGCGAAATGTGAAAAAACGACGGATCGAAAT
>VBJK01000234.1 GCA_005879655.1 Chloroflexota bacterium
AAGTTCGTGGGCAGACGTGTACCGATCATTGATAATCAATGGCATTGGGCGATCTGCAATGCTAAACAATGGTTTTGCATTGAGAAGCGTTGTATGCAAACAGAACACTTGTGTTCGCTGATGCCCGAATCATGACCAACGCCGTAGCAGTCAACAAACGAGCACGAGCGCCTGCACACAGCGACGACGCCAACGCATGACGCAGAACAACCAACGATGACCGAGCGGTTGGCGTGGCAGGTCCGTTGTGAGTCGATGAGGAGCGTGGCGGATCGTTATGGCCCTGTACAGACCATCGATGCCCAACGGCACTAACGAACTACGAGCAAAATCATAGTATTATATATAGAAGCGTTGTGTGCAATGAGAACACTTGTGATCGGGCTGTGGCAGTGCGCAACGAGCACGAGCGCCTGCACACGGCGATGACCCAACGTGTAACGCAGGGCGAGCGTTCGCATGGCTGGCTCTGCGTCGCGTCGATGATGGGTGTGGCGTATCGCTGTGGTGCGTCGAGAGGCGCGATGGATGGCGTTGGTCTGCAATGTGCGAGCCAGCGGAGATCAGGGCTACCAATGGCAGGACAACGAAGCTGCTGTCATCTGGCGTCCATTACGGTCTCTACAGTGGAATCCGTGACGACTACTGGTGATTGATGCAACATGATGGAGGAGAATGAGCAGCCATTGATGATGCACAGACCGTAGCGTGGTGCACAATGAGACCACTTGTGTTCACATTGGCAGTCGCGCTCTGATGGCCGATGCTGCCGATGTGAATGAGGAGAGCAAATGGCGCTGCGAGCAGCCTCTGTGACTCATGCGCCAAGCAAATCTTGCTTGTGGAAGTGGCTCAGGTCTGCAATGTGCAGTACGCTGAGATCAGGCGCGAAGCCTGGCGGCAGCTCATCGGTCGCATAGTGGCCTTGTTTGACAAAAACGGTGGTGAGCCGATCACCCATGATCTGCTTGCTCTCGTACAGGATTTGTGGATGATCATCGATCATCACATAGTGAGAGGCTCTATAGGCCCGCACAATCTCACCCCAGTGCTCCTGCTTATGCGCGAAGAGCAAGACTCGCCCCTCAACGACCCGGGCAAGATGACTCTTGATAGTTTTCTCTGACTGAAAGACTGGATCGCCATCGGAAACAATGACAGTGAGGCCCATGGTGCGCAGGTGTTCAAGAGTCTCTATCGCGCCAGGATAGAGCCCTTTGAAGAACGGGTACTCGAAAAAGAGCGAACGCACATGCTGGTAGGTCTGCTCATCTAACTCAGTGGTCGGGGTTTGCTCGTGCAGCCGAGAGAGTGTCAGGGGAATATCAACCATGGCTTGCTCTTGGCGTACCTGCTCATAGATCTGCCAAAATTTGGTGGTGAGTGTGGGACCCAAGGTGGCCTCAAGCTGCTCGTCCCAGTCATGTTTGATGGCATCGTTATCCAGTAGCGTATTATCAACATCGAGCAAGAATGTCAGTGATCCATCAGCAAGAGGTTCTGCCTTGCGCTCTGGCTGAGTGGGCAGATGAGCCAGAGGTGATGGTCGTGTCTCTTTGAGAAGAGCACTTGTTTCTGCTTGATCTGCGTTTTTCGCCACGATTTCCTCTCCTCTTGTTTGTTTCTTCGTCGTTCAAGTGAGTCAGATAAGATGTGGGTGTAGCCATCATTCTATCATCATTGGAGGTCTGGGTGAAGGACCGATTCTGAAAGCGCAAAGTCGAACAGTGCAGATGGGTGGCGTAGTTGACTCATGTAGCCGGGTGCCAAGAGTGTCAGACCCTGGTTGTGAGGAAAGCCAGATCGCTTGAGTGCAATGGAGAACGCTCATTGATCATCCTGTGATCCGATGGATGCAAAGGTGGCTAACTGGCAGGCGCGGAGCCTGCAACGGACGCCAATGAGAGCACAAATGACGCGCATTGGCAGGCCATTGACATGCGATGTTCTCGATGTGAACTGGGTCAGCCAATGGCGCAACAAGTACCCTCGACGGCACACGGCGAAAACGCCAACGCATGACACCGAACCAACAACGCAGGCCGAGCGGTTCATGTGGCCCGTCATTGTGCATCGATGAGGTGCGAGGTGGATCGCTGTGATCCAGTGCAGGCGTGTGATCATCAGTGACTACCAACGGCAATGCATAACTTACAATGCAAGACCATCGCTTGCGGTGATTCGCGTTGTAGATCATGCAAACACAAGTGCTCGCGTTCTGGCTGCGAAGAGCACGACGTAGAACGCCGAGCAAACCATGCAGGCCGAGCATTTCGCGTGGCTCTGCCATCGTGAGGAGATTCGGCGCGTGGTGGATCGCTGTGATCCAGTGCAGGCGTGTGACCATCATCGATTACCAACGGCACTGGATGAGTTACAATGCAAAGCCATCGTTTGCGAGGATTCGCGTTGTAGGTCATGGGAACACAAGCGCTCGCGTTGCAGTGCATGGAAAGAGCCGACGAGCAGGCTGACACCGGATGAAGAAGGCAGTAGCGCGTTGTGGCAGTGATGACGCCAACGCGTGACACAGAGCAACCAACGCAGGCCGAGCGGTTCACGTGGCTCTCTCATCGTGAGTCGATGATGCGCGTGGAGGATCGCTGAGGTTCGGAGGCTTAGCAATGGGTGGCGAGGGCGAGGCTCCGAGCGTGCACTCTCGCCTGCGAGCGTAACCCGCTGTGGTACAACGTAGATCACAGGCAATACAGTGCAGACGTGCGACCTGGCAAAGAGCACTTTGCTTGTCCTGCGGATGGGCAATGCCGAGCCGGAGGTGAGCGATGGATGATGCTGTGATGCGGCGCGTGGGCAAGGTGTGACGAGCTGTGGCCTGCGAATGATCAAAGATGGCCGTAGATCTCACGATGGGAGTCGATGCGTCTGGCGGACGTGATGGTTGTGCTGTCGGGCCGATCTGGATGGCTGGCAAAACAAAGGAGTGGCATGGAGAAGGTTGTCGTTTGGGGTATGGAAGAAAACCACTCTGGTGCAATGGCTCCAAGCAGGGTGGTTTGGGGTTTCTCTAGAAAAGCCTTGCGTAGGCCGTGGCAGTGTTTGGTTGTCGGGACGAGGTGCACCGACTCAGATGAGTGATCCAGACACTCTGTGTCACCACTCAGATGAGTCGGCGTCGAGACGAGGGTCAAGATCAGGGTCCTTGTCCAACTGCATAACGAACATCCTTAGAAGGGCTAAAATGCCTGCTGTAGCTACGAGTGCAAGAGTGAGGATCATCGTGATCATTTCTCCGCCGTTGTTTGGGTCTGGCGGCACCCCCATATTGAACAGTTTCTCTTAAAAAAAGTGCTCTCATTTTTCATGCAACGGACGCTGCATCGCTTCTGTGCGTTCGTCTCTCATCAAGTGTCGCTCATAGCGTGTGCACAGATCTGACAGATCAGTGCCACTTTCCTATTCTTGTGCTTTTTGTACTTTTGTTCTTCTTCCTTTATCGGCTAGATTCTGCGAAGCTGACACTTTTTGAGTGCTCATGGCCAGAGAGGTTTGGGATGGTGTTTTTGGCTATGACAGTTGAGCCCACCTTGCAGCACCAAAGGGAGCCACAAGAGAGAGAGAAATCAAACGTGGCAACGAGAAAACCCCACCCATGACGAGCCTTATCTGAGATGCCTAGAACTAGCTCATACGGCTTCTCACCTGGCTTTCTTCCCATACAAGGGGCTGGTTCATTTGGCAATGCCAAAGGATACCATTTTCCCAAAGTGGTTCCCTTTCAGGAATGGTCAAAAATGGGGTGGGTGGGCTCAGCTATCGCGGCCAAAAACAGGATGGCGCTAGAGGAGTCGTAGGATCGGTGCTGGCAGACTGGTTGGCTGACAAATTTAAGGTGCCTTAAAAAACGATAAGTGTGCTTACGCGGCCTGGCACCTATAATCAGGAAAGAATCTCTTCAAAGTGTCCAGCTTATCTCGCTATTGACGAGATGTAATGAACTGGCTCCCAGAGCGGCTTGCTATAATAACCTTAAATTTGTCAGCCAACCAGGCTGGCAGAAGGATCAAGCGGGAAGGAGGGGTGAGGCTCGCGCTTGTGCGCTGACGATTCATAAATCGCAGGGGCAAACCCACGACGCCCTTGTCATTGATCTCTCGCATGAGGTGTTTGCGTCAGGACAATGATATGTGGCATTAAGTCGGTGTAGGAGACTGTCAGGGTTGTATTTGAAGAAGCCCGTAGAACGCAAGCACATTCTGGTGTCGCCCTCGATTGTGGCCTTTATGTGCAAGAGCAGAGCGACGAGTTGACAACGACGGGCAAAGGGGCTATGTGATGCTCACGGCGTGCCGATTATCCCGCCTTTGTTTTCGATGATGCCGGTGAGAGCAAGAGCCGCGATGTGTATGAGGAGAATGTTATGAGAGAGAAAAAGCCATATCTCAGGAGGAAAAAGTCTTGGGTAAGCCGCAAAACGGGCCAATGGTGTATGAGCAGTTGTCCCTCTCTGGGTTCCGTGTAGAGAAAGGGTATTACACAACAAGGGAGGTATCAGAACTGTATAGTGTGTCACAGCACACGGTGATAGACTGGATTAATAAGGGTTGGATGGATGCTTCTCGCTTGGACGGAAAGAAGAAACCAGGGCATTGGCGAGTTCATCCGCAGTCCATAGAAGACATTGACCGGGCCACACAAGAGATATTACGAGCCAATCGGGGGTTGTTGGTGCGTGTGTATGGCTCTCGCTTGGCGAACGGTGCGCCATGAAGGTGAGAGATACTCATTGACTGAGGCAACTTCACTGGAGAGACTTCGGAGGCTCCGTAGGAGCTTATCTAGCACTCATCATTGAGGAGGAAAGTCGTGGCATCATATTCTCAGTACAGACGATGCATGAGCGATCACAGGAGAGCTTTAAAAAGGAATGTGCCCAAATTAGATGATCGGGAGCTTCTGGCTCTGAAAATTCGCACGCATGTAAATCTGCTTGGGAATGCGGATGAAGATGACAGCAGAGAGTTGAGAGGGATTCTCAACGCGATCGAAGCAGAGGAGAGAGGGAGAGCAACTGGAAGCGCCACCGTTGATGGAGAAGATGAGGCACCGCTCTGGGTCTTGGCGCTGATGGGCCGAGTGGCAAAGCTAGAAGACTTCTAGAAAATATCTGGACTGGGAAAAGCCGTTTCAACGATGGAGACAATGTACGGCTTTTCTTCGTTATGTCCATATGCTTTTTGATCCCATGGTGCGTAAGCCCCCAAAATCGCCGTTGACTGATATGTCCGTTGAATGGGAAGGAGAGGCAGTACCTGCAACCCTGCGTCAAGAGTTCAAGCATGACCGTAACACAGTAACATGTAGAATGAGCACGTGTGCAAAGGGTGTGAATGTGGAAGGTTCGCGCAAAACAGGGTGCCACCGTACGCTCTCCCAACGAAGCCTTTGTGCATGAAAGCGTTTGCGTGCGCGCTCGTCGGAGGCTCGGTACGATCGGTTTGGACAGCCGCAGGCGTGTGTAGCAGGACGAGAGGGCCAGGCTGATCGTGGCGCATCCGACGAACGGCGTCCCAAGGCTCCGAAGGCTTGCAGTGAGGGAGATCCAGTTGAGTGGAGCAGACCGCAAGGGCGCATGTTGGGGGAGCCGGTGCAGGAGTCACTGTGGTAGAGACTCATCCAGACGGGAATGGCAGATCTGTGCGAGCTGTGTGAGCAGATGAATAGGGGGAGAAAGAGTGGTGTCTGGCGGCGAGCCTGTGATCGAGAGAAGTTTGTTGGCTGTGGCATGAGAGAGCTGGGAAGGCAGAGCTTGAGCTGTGAAGAGGCGATATGCCCGCGTGACAGCGCATTGCATGTGTATAGAACCTCAGCCATGCCGTGGCTCGCCCGTCATGAACCTGTGAGAGGCCATCCGCGAGGGAGCCGAGAGTAGCCCGTGAGAGAGGCGAATGAGCGAGGTGGAAGCACGCGGGAAGGACACGGAAGGAGGGCAGTCGTGCTCTTGGTAGGTGAGAGGCGGATGGAGAGGCGAAAGAGAGGGGACTCACCTCTGCTGAGGTGGACGCACCAAGGAGCGAATGCCGCCAACATCTCAGCGCCAACCTCGCGGCAGCCCAATCCATGGCAGTCTCATGCTGTCTGTGTGCGGCTCTGGCGGCAATGGCAAAGGCTAGATGGTCAGGAGCTTCACCTGTAGTGGTCGCCTGTGCGAGCAGTGAAGTGGTGTGTGACTCTGGGTGAAAAGAGCATGAGCTGGGGTGGCTTGCAAACCTTTCCTCATGCAGGTTGTCTTGGCTGTCGTCCCATAACAGAGCAGAGGGCCCATCAGTTGGCAGTCAGAGACGTTTTTTTCTTCACTCAAGGGCGGCCAAAGAGCGGCTAAAAAGGCGGCTGCAAGAGTGGCCAACATCTGTTGACTGGTCGGGTTTTGGAGGAGTGGGAGAGCCTGTCATAGGTGCTGCATCAAGGAGTGGAGCGCCATGAGGGGTGACGTGAGAGAAGCAAAGTGGTTGTCACGTCAAAGGGGGGAATAAAAAGAGCGAAATGGCCCCCTGTGAAGAGCACCATGCTGACATCCCTCGACTCAGAGCCAGTCCCACCTGTAAGCTGATCCATGCCGTGCTGTTCCTGTCATCATCCTATGTTTGTCAACGCAAGCCAGCCGTGGGCATCCTGTCTTCTTGCCATGTTTGGCCGTCCTCGTCCTGCGCTTAGCCTGTGGAGAGTGGGTAAGCTGTTGGCAAAACGTCCCGAAAGGGAAGAAAGGCAGGAGAGATGCCAGAGAAAAGACGAAGAGATGCAGGTGTGATCCCGCGTGACGGAGCGTGACCTGCATGGTATCGAGTGGATAGCAGAACAGGAGGCCATGCGTCTGGACCAACTTCAGCAGTTGTTGTCACGGTATATGGATGCGCGTCATCCCTTCAAAAATGGGAAGCTTCTTGCAGAGACGACGGTGCGAGGTGTTGTAGCGCGATGGGTGAGAGCGGGCTGGGTGAGGTATAAGCAGATCTATGCGTATGATCCTGGCTGGGTGTGTGTGACAGGGGAGGGCCTTGTCTTTGTGGATCGAGAGCAGTGGTCAGCGCGCCCTGCATCGATGAGCAGGCTGGACCACCTCTATGCGGTGTAAATCAAGGAACTGGCTGAGGCAAGGATTGATGTGATAAATGAGGTCAACAGGTATGCGATAAGAGGTATTTTGTGTAGAAAGTGAGGGAGATGTAGAAAAATAGGAATATCCCTCAGATATCGGAGAAAAAAGGGGATGACGGAAAGAGTGAAATAACGACAGAATGAGGGAGATCATTGAGAGAAAAAGGATGAGTTTGTGAAAGCATACAGACTCATCCTTTTTTGTGGTGAAAGAGCTTGTGAGGAGGATGGAGCAGAGAACCTCAGAGAATTTAAGAAAAAAGACCTTAAAGAGAGAAGGGAAAAAGTGGTGGAAATTGTTTGAGAAAATAAATGAGGTAAAAAGTAAGGTGTTTCTTGAGTATAGTGATGTATAGAGAGTAAGAAGATAGTTGAGTATTATTTAGGAGAAAGAAGAGAGGTGAATGAGAGAGGGAAGAGAGTGAGAAAGAAGGAAAGTGTGGAGAGATGAGCCTCAAATTTTATAAAAATTTGAGAGCAAAATGAGGTGAGAGGATCTATACTCTGCAATGGGAGGCATGGCAAAGGGAAGAAGGGAAGAAGAAGAAAGAGAGATGATATGAGTCAAGAAAAGAGTGTACCCAAGTTATCAGAGTTAAGTGATAAGCAGAGGGAAGAGGCGTATGAGAGATATAAACTTATAAGGGCATGTTTAGAGGAAGAAGTGACGCAAACGGAACTGGCAAGGGAGTCAGGAGTGCCGTTAAAAACATTGCAAAGATGGATAAGGCGTTATAGGCAGGACGGGTTGCGAGGCTTGGCAAGGCTTGAGCGCTCGGATAAAGGGAAACAAAGGGGACTGACAGAAGAACAGGTGAAGGTGGTGGAAGGGTTAGCTTTGCGCAAACCGCGTCGGACAGTGGTAACCATTCAGAGGCAGGTAAACGCCATAGCATTGGAGCAAGGGTGGAGAGAAGCGAGTTATGGGCAGGTGAGGCAAATAGTGGAAAAGCTCTCCCCAGCACTGCAAACGCTAGCGCATGAGGGGGCGGAGACGTATAGGGAGGAATATGATTTGTTGTATAGACGAGAAGCCAAAGGGCCAAATGAGATCTGGCAAGCAGATCATTGCCTGTTGCCAATTTGGATCAGGGATGAGGATGGCCGTGAAGGGAG
>VBJK01000076.1:0-920 GCA_005879655.1 Chloroflexota bacterium
CAGGGTTTGTGTTCCCACAGTAGTATCGATGATGCGCATGAGATCGGCTGCTTTAGGAAAATTGACCATTATTTTCAGGAGGAAGCGGTCGAGCTGGGCTTCTGGGAGCGGATAGGTGCCCTCCATCTCAAGTGGGTTCTGTGTTGCCAGGACGAAGAAGGGACTGGGTAGCAGACGAGTACTATCGCCAACGCTGACGGTGCGTTCTTGCATGCCTTCGAGTAATGCCGATTGTGTTTTTGGCGTGGCACGATTGACTTCATCGGCAAGCACAATGTTTGCAAAGATAGGACCGGGCTGGAAACTGAAGACACGCTTATGGCCTGGGGAGGCGGTATCGCTTTGTTCGGTGATGATCGTTGTGCCGACGATATCAGCAGGCATCAGATCTGGCGTAAACTGAATGCGGGCGAATTTCAATGTCAATGCATCGGCGAGCGTACGAACCAGTAGGGTTTTGCCTAAGCCTGGTACGCCTTCGAGCAGGACATGTCCACCTGCCAGCAGGGCTAGTAGCAGTTCGCGAATCACGCGTTCTTGCCCAACTACTATCTGACACAGTTCATTTTCAAGCCGCCGGGTAATTTCCATAAATTCAGTAATAGCTGCTTCTGTCGGTTCACCACTCTCTACAGGTAGTGTCACATTGGATGGGATAGCGTCTTTAGCCTGTGTATTTATTGGTGCCGGGGGGCGCTCACTTTTTTTCGCCATATGCTTATTGTTGTCCTTCTAATGCATTGAAGTAGTCATGTACGAGATTTTTGGTGTCCGGTGAAACGTTGCTATTATCAATAGCGGCATGGGCCATTTGATTGTATTGTTGGAGTACCTGCTTATAAGGCTGGGAATTGCCTGGTTGTACGACGCCGGTGTTGTTGGGATCGTCGCTCTGGGTACTAGTGCCAGACCTGATTTGA
>VBJK01000076.1:953-20830 GCA_005879655.1 Chloroflexota bacterium
TGCCCTGATTGTTCCCTTGTTGTCCCTGAACTTGTGCTCCTTGCTGACTTTGCCCTGGTTGGCTTTGTGGTTGATGCTGGCTTTGTGCTGGAGATTTTGTCCCATCGGTGGTGGACGCGATGGCGTCTGCTGATTGTTGTAGGCTCTGCGCTATGTGATTGAGTGCATTGTCCTGGGCTTGAGCGGTACTATTTTGGTCGATAACCTTTTGTACACTCTCCATGGCATCAGAAATTTCGCTCTGGTTGCCCTCCGTCAGCGCTTTTGCCAGTTGGTGGAGTGCACTACTCAGAGCAGGATCTTGTGCGGCTTGGTTTGCTGCGGCTTCAATCTCTTGGGCCAGTTGGCGACGTTGCTCTGGTGTCAGCCTGCTGGCCTGATCAGCAAGATTTTGTAATGCCTCATGCAGAGCTTTACTATCTCCCTTACTCAGGGCCTGTCCCACTGAGATCAGAGCGGAATTTGAGCTGTGCTGAAGGGCTGAAGCAGCTGCCGCGCTGGCCTGGGCTTTTCTGGCTATTTGCGGATCGCGTAACTGCTTCAGTTTTGCTTGGGCTTGCGCGAGGGCCAGTTGGGCTTCAGCGCTATTGTGCGCTTGCTGCAATTGTGTTTCAAGGGCTTTCAGTGTCTGATCGATCTGCTTCTTTTGAGCTAGTGATAGGTCAGACTGTTGTGCGAGGTCCTTGCGGAGTTTATCTATGGCTGTAATCTGTCCAGCTATCTTGGCCTGAAACGTCGCTTGCTGCTGTAGAACCGCTGTCATTGGATTGGGCAGGACAGCTAAGAGGGTGAGTGAGCCAATGGCCAGCAGGCAAATGAGCACAAAGGTACGATGAAAACGCAATGGGATTGTCGTGCTGGGAGTATGCTGCTGGAGCTGCTTGAGGGCATCACTGCGTTGTAGCCGTACGAGTGTCGATGTCGCTGTTCGTAGTTCCCAGGCCGTACTCATCCGGTTGTGAAGTTTGAGCTGTGCATCAACGATACGTGTGGTGCTATCAAGCGACGGACGGTACCAGAGTGCGGTAAAAAATGCCAGTATGGCGCAGGCTACTGCGATACCGCTAGCCCAGTAGGGAGCAGTAGCCCAGGGCAGTAGCCGTGATAGAGCGAGGATGAGACAGGCGCATATGAGACCCGCAAGAACTCCTCTGGCCGTCCAGTGAAGCGCCTGTTGTGTAATCAGTCTGCCCTGCCAGGGTTGCAATGCTTGTGTTAGCTCTTCTACAGAGGGTGCACGCTGGCTTATTGCATCGAGACGAGATGATGGTGACGGCATCGTAGTTACCATAGTCACACGCCTTTCCTGTATGTAACTCATCCTGTGACACTCATGAATACTTCTTCGAGACGGCCACCCCCGCTACGTGGTGCAAATGAGACGACCGGGATACCTTTGCTGATCATTGCTGCTAGAATACGATGCAACGCCTGATCATCGCCAGAGAACTCCGCATGTATAATATTACCTTCGCCGTTCGTGACATTGCTAATATCGCTGGTGGCCTGCAAGAGATCCATGGCATCCTGCACGTGTGCGTGTTCCAGGATATGGATATCCAGCTGGCGACCATGGCCCAGGTGATGGGTGACACTATCAACGTTACCGGAAGCTATGAGCCGTCCACCGTGAATAATGGCAATATCTGTACACATTTCTGCCAGTTCAAGTAAAATATGCGAGCTGATCAGGATAGTTTTGCCCATACTCTGCAACGTGCGTAAAAGTTCCCGCAGTTCTACGCGTGCCCTGGGGTCCAACCCGGATGCAGGCTCGTCCAGCAAAAGCGCTTCAGGATCGTGAACGAGTGCGCGGGCAAGGCACAGGCGTTGTTTCATCCCGCGTGAGAGTTTCTCCACAAGTTCGTTGCGCTTCGCCGTCAGGTCGATTAGTTCAAGGAGGTCTGCGACGATGCGCTTGCTCTTCTGGCGGGGAACACCGTGAATGCCAGCGTAAAATTCCAGGTATTCAGTCGCTGTAAGATCGGGATAGACACCAAAGGAGTCTGGCATATAACCAACCTTGCGCTGAATGATTGATCGTGCTCGGCTCACCTCTTCATCCTTAAACCAGACCTGGCCAGAGGTCGGTGAGATGAGAGCCGCCAGAATGCGTAGGAGCGTTGTTTTGCCAGCTCCGTTTGGTCCGATAAGCCCATAGATAGTGCTCTGAGGGATCTCCAGGCTAAAATCGCTCAGCGCATTGACGGTCCGATAACTTTTAGAAATGTTTTGTATTTTGATCATAGTTTCTGGTGCTTCTACAGCTTGCATAAGATCCTCTCTCCATTCCTCTGCTAGCGTGCAGTCGAACCCGTTAACTGTAAGGACGGTCTGCCAAAGAGAGTAGTTCCCTGTGAATTGTTTGGATTGGTAAGTTGTAGCAAGACGTGCTCATCAGAGCCAATGTATTGCATAGGAGTATTCGTTGAGAACTTAAACGCATTGAAGCTGTAAGGGTCCCAGGTATTTGTCTGCCGGTTATAGAGATACGCATGCAGGTGATTCGCGTCGTTCGTACTAGCTGCTGGCATGCTGACTTGTGGCAGGCTGGTAGGAGCGCTAATCATCATCTGTTGAGCATGAAGGTCTGTAATGTTAGGCAAGGTGAAATCAAAGGTCATCGTGCCGGCTGAGAGTGTATAGATGCCATTGAAGGGCGTTTGTATATTATTTCCCTGGCCTTGTACGTCGATCAGCTGACTCTGCACCAGGCTAGGGGACAGATTCAACGGGTTGGTAAGATGAGTGTCTAGAGGGGCTTGCACAAGCGTTTCCTCTATCTTGGATGTAGTGGTCCCATTGATCGTAATATTTCCCGAAGCGTCGGCCATATGGTCAGCCCAGCCAATAAGTGTCGCCGTTGCATTGGGGAGTAGCAAAGGGTCACCACCATTGAGAATCTGGTTATAGGCTGCAAGATTGTAGCCATTACTGTTGATGGCCTTGGCGATGACAGCGTTTTTGAAACAAGGGGGGCCATCAGCACAATCGTTGTAAGAGAATCCCCCACTGACCGCCACAAGAAGCGCCATATGGCGCTGCGTTTCGTTTTGGGCTTGGCTGTTATTGGAGTTTGGATTATAAGGGATTGGTAGGCCCTTGCTATTAGCGATCTGGTCGGCAAGAGACAGGCTTGACGCATCATTAGGGGTATCTTTTAGCAGCAGGTGCACTTCTTTGGTCTGTTGCGGAGCCAGCGTACCAAGCGACGTAACGTGTCCACTGATGAGTACGTAGGCATCACGGAGCGTGTAAGGAAGTTGGTTGGTGACGGTACCAGTCAAGAGGTCACGGTGCAATTGTAAGTGTGAGACGATCCCACCAGAGAACTGCTGACCCGTTTTGGAGATGAGGGTACGCATTGTCCAGATATTGACACTTTGCAGATTAGTATCGACTCCATTGCTTGTAGTTGTAATCAGCGGTGGTTGGTGCGAGGACTGCTCTGGCACATGTAACGAATTACTGGTAGGTTGTACCAGACTGAAACCAGGGATATGAACGTGAAAATCGCCCTGGTTGGGGACAAATAAGCCAACATACGTTGTCGTGTGTGCTCTACTGCCCGCCGAGCCAGAAGCATTGAGCTGGATGACCGAGATGCTACTACTGACAACAGAGGTTCCTTTCTGCTGTAGCGCTAGACCGTAGCTGAGTAAGGAAAAGACAGCAATAGTACTCAAGATGATACGCCAGCTCCAGTCACGGCTTTTCACGCGTTTGGTGATGAATAAACGGATAGGACCGAGTACCAGCAGATAGCCCGCCAGTAGGAGAAGAATCAGCCATGTAGCCGGAAAAGCATTGGGAAAGAGAGATTGCAAGACGCTATGCACATCCGCTCCGCTATTGGTCATATTTGATCGCGTCCATGTCGTGCCCGGTGAGGAGCTAGCGGCCAGGATCTGATCACCTAATGTGCGTAGCAAGAGCGTTTTCCATATGGTCGTCGCGCCAGACCAGCTAACAAGAGGATCGAGTGTCGGATCATAGGCTAGATAGTAGATCTGACCTTGTCCTTGCAGTGAGCGGACAATGAGCGGAACGTTATCCGATGAAAGCAGAGTATTACTATTTGCAGCTGCGGTGGCTGTGCTGACAGGGAGAGAGGTCGGAAGTGTATCATCAAACGTTGTTTTGTCATTGTCCCCATACAAAGGGTCATGAAATGGTAAGAGATGTGTCCCGGCAGGGATATTGTCGATCCCGCTAACACTGGCTGGTAGGAGGTTAGCTGGTAGGGGACTGAGTGTTGAGTGCCATTCGGGTCCACCAATCTCAATGAGATTGCCACCTTGATTCACCCAATCCTCTAGAGCATTCATTTGTGCTTTGCTGAGCGAACTAGTCGTAAAGTGATCGAGAATGATCAGTTCAAAGTTGTTCAGTGCCTCAGCAATAGTCGGCATCGTTGTAGCGTTGAGCGGCTGAGTGAGAATAGATGCAGTCTGATCGGGCAATAGAAGTGTACTAAGTGGGCTAAAGCCGGTAGTGGGCTGATCGGAAAGAATGCCAATAAAAATATCGCCAGGGCCTACTGTACGCGCCATACTCGCCTGAGTTTGGACGACATGCCCATTGCTATCGAGCAAGTTTACAGTAATGGTTTGTACAGTTCCCTGCGAACCAAAATTGAAAGGGACATACATCGTCACTTGTTTTTGTGCGCCACTTGGTAAATTGATTGCTTGTTGGTAAATAGAGGATAAAGTAGAAGACCCCGTACTACTATAGAGATTGGGTACATTAACAGAGAGAACGCCGGTAAAATCCGTACTATCATTAGTCAGGGAGACATTTATAGGCATCCAGTTGCCATCGCGAAAACGCGCATCGAAACCAACATTCACGCGCAAGGTTGGTCCATGAGCGGTGGCTGAAATGGCATTTTGCCTATTGTGCGCTAACGCGCCGTGAGTGCTCAAGAGAAATAGTGCAAGTAGAAAGATAAGCGCCATAGAAGAACAAACGAGCATGCGTAACGTCATGCTCGTGTGAGGCTGATCAATTCTGTCCAACATATGCCAGAGCCTCTCTAGAATGAGACGAGTCGTATCTTAGTGAGTAGGAACCATGTCCCTGCAATGAGAGAATGTGTTAGCGCGACAATGCTATTACGTTTGTGCAGTGGACAAAGTTCCAGTTGCACGTGGAAGTAGTTCACGGGAGGGTTTGTACACCTTTTACTCCACCAATCAATGCTGACTGTGCCATCTGGAGAAAGAGACCGGTCTCTACAACGCCAACGATGCGCTGAATGCGCTCATCAAGATCGACCGGGTTGCTAATGCCATCTGGGAAAGTCAGATCGAAAATAATATTGCTATTCTCCGTCATAAAAACCTCGCCGTCCTTCTGGCGAAGTTGGACAGATGCTGCCAGGACTTCCAACTGTTTACGAACGGGTGTCGCTGCAAACGGGCAGACCTCGACAGGCAAGGGATAGCGGTGTCCGAGCTGGTCTACTAACTTGCTATCGTCGCCAATGACAACGAAGCGACGAGCTGCTGAGGCCATAATCTTTTCTCGTAGCAGAGCACCGCCAGCCCCCTTAATCAGGCGCAATTGTGGATCTATTTCGTCCGCTCCATCGATATAAAGATCGAGTTCGGGATGAGTATCGAGATTGGTAATGGGAATACCGAGACTTGCAGCCAGCTCCTGGGACGCTTGCGAGGAAGCAGCTGCGCCGACAATACGCAAGCCACGCTGAATGCGCCGTGCCAGAGCGCGTATGAATTGGCTGGCCGTAGAACCCGTGCCCAGGCCAATCACCATCCCATCTTCAACGAGTTGAGCCGAGGCTTCGCCGACCAGGGCTTTCCAGGCGTCCTGCTGACTATTATCCTGTGACATGCTAATTTGCTCCTTGTACAGTTATTCCTTTTTCAGTATAACATGTTTTATAGCAAAGCGACAAATGTCAGTAGCGGGTGGTTGCTTGGCTACGAGCGTTAACCATTTTGATTACAATCTTGCCATCTGTAATACATCGTGATACACTCTTTGAGTAATTGCAGGACTAACTTGTTTTGAGGAAGACACCTATCGACCGGTTGCATGATGATTCCTTGCATGTAAGGATATGAGGGTCTGAGTGTTGCCGGATGTGGGCTGACCAGATCTGTTTCAGGTGGTAGTAACAATGTCTGATGTATCGCGCATTTTTGTGGTTGAGGGTGATGAAGGACTCAACCGAAGCTTAGTCAACTCTCTTCGTAAGGATGGTTACGTGGTGCAAGGGGTGATGAGTGGAGCGGATGCTGTACGAGTCCTATGGTCTGAGGAGTATGATGTGGTGATATGCGATTTGAAAACGCCTGGGGCTGACGGCTTTGAGTTGCTCCAGTGGCTACGCGCTTATCGCCCCAATACGCGCATGATCATGGTGTCCAGTCCAGGCTCTGACACTCTTAGAATGCAGGCGTTAGAGAATGGTGCCGCAAGCTATTTAGAGAAACCATTAGATTTGCGTGTTCTCAAAGAAGAGTTGCGCCGAAACTTGCAGCAGGGTGGCTTTTCTGCCAACCTGGATTCATTTGATCTTTTGGATGTTATTCAAATTATTACGATGAGTCGTAAGAATATAGCGCTTCTGGTGAATACAGGGTTAGAGGAGCGTGGTGTCTTGCGTTTCCAGAACGGTGATCTGGTGTGGGCTGAATATGGCGCGCTACGAGGGGAGGAAGCCTTTTTTGCGTTAGCGGCTCATAAAAATGGGACAATCATCCACCAACAGTGGCATGGTCAGATTGTTTCTAATGTAACACTACCACTTTCTCGCTTGATTTTTCAGGCGCTACAATATCGTGCCAAGTATGCGAATGTGCAGGAGGAGACGAGTAAGCAGCAACCACTCACTGAGTTAGACTTGCAAGAGCTTGATGATACGCCATTTGGTTTTGTTGCTGATATGTCTCAGTTGGGGGCACAAGTAGCGGCGGCTGGCAATGCTGTTTTTGAAGTACAACAGGAGTTGGCAACCTTTGAGCAACAGCCAGAACGAGAGTGGTGGGAACAGACGGGAAGCTTGCCTCGTCTAGATAAAACTCCTTTTTCTCCAAAAGGAACAGGTAAGATAGGGACTACCCGTCCTTTGGGCGAAGACGCTGCATTTACGTTTGACGGTCGCTTGCAACCACATAGCGAAGGGACTGATACCAGTATACCAGCGCCTATGCCCGCTGACTTGCCATCCTGGCTGACGGATATACCTACCTCTTCTGCATTGCCGACCGTATCACGTAACACGTTATCTGAATGGCAACAACCGGCTCAGCCAAGCCCGATGTCTGCAATAATTCGTGAACCAACGCAGTTGCCTTCTACCATAAAGACGGACGATTTGCAGCCGCCAGTGGTGCGTGGGCCTTCGCAGGCGCTTCCTTCTCTAATGCGGCCTGCTGATGTAGCCATTCCTGCGCCGGTAGTCAGGGCGAGTGAAGTCTCTTTCCCAGCGTCTGCTGGCAGAGTGAGTGGTCCTTTGCCCGTTGAGGGAGGGCTGTATGAGAAAAGTTTTGCTACTAGTCCAGTAAGTGCGAAGAGCCGTGCTGTTAAACGTGGTTACAATTATGCCTCGCTTGTCGCGGCCTTGCAGACATTGGGGTATTCTGTCACGGGATTTGTGGCAGCTGCCGTAGTCAATATAGAAGGCCAGCCTATCGCTCAGGTAGCAGTAGAAGAACTTGACATATCAAGGATTTGCCAGGATCTGAGTATGACCTTAAAGAATGTCATACAAGTGCTTGGCCAGGGCATGTGGGGCCATTATGAAGAAACGGCTATTACCACTTCCAATCGTTCTATTTTAATGCGCATGATTGGTGAAGACAAGACTACCTTCCTTCTCTTGATTACCACAAGAGAGGCCAGGACGGAGGATAGTCTGACTGTGCTTGCAAATGTGGAAGGTGCGATCGCCTTCGCTTTGCAGTAATTATCTAGTTCGAGCAGAATCTATGAGTGGTCAAAAAGATAAAGCGGCTCTTACCGAAGAAGAAAAGAAGAATAAGCGCTTCTCGTTTATTGTAGGCATCTTTATTGCCATGGCGATTATTATCTTCTTCGTCATCTTTTTTAATTATTAGGTAGCTGCTAAGCGAAAAGAACAAATGGTTGGCGCGCAGGGCAACCACAAGAGATTGCCCCTACAATGGTACGAACCGGCCTCCAAAGGGCAACCGTACCATTGTAGGGGCAATCTCTTGTGGTTGCCTTGCGTTATTTCTCGTCAGATCTCGCTTCAACAGTACTAGCCACACCATTCGCCTTCGCACCGTTAGCAGGCTCGCCGTCCTTGCTGGAGAGGGCAGGAACATGGCTCATCAAGTCGCCGATACGTGTGCCGCTGAGTAGCTCAAAGAGCGCAGGCACTTGTGCTACCATATTCACTATATCGCCAGTCAAGCGGCTGGCACCAATGCTGTTGCCATCGCTACCGCTACCATTTGTTCCGGTAGAAATGATCGTCACTTTATCAACCTTGCTAAGTGGTTCGGCGATAGCACGGACAATTTCTGGCATCCCAGTGAGTAGCTTATCGAGCACAGCAGCCTGATTGTATTCATGAAACGCAGCAGCCTTAACCTTCATGGCTTCGGCTTCAGCTTCACCCTTGGCCCGAATGACTTCGGCCTCGGCAAGACCACGAGCACGGATAACTTCAGACTCTGAAAGACCTTGTGCCTTCTTCACTTCGGCTTCGGCAAAACCGCGCGCACGGTTGGCTTCCGCTTCACCGAAACCGCGCGCTTTCACAGCATCGGCCTGACCGTGTGCCTCCAGGATGAGGCGCTGGCGTTCGGCTTCCGCAGTGGTCTCGATACGACGCCGTTCGGCTTCCGCAGCCTTCTGGATTGTCGCTTGCAGTTCTAGTTCGCGGCGCTGGATTTCGGCCTGTTGCACTTTAATCTGCGCCTGCTTTTCAACCTCCGTCACTTTTACGGCTTCGGCTATGACCTGCTGTTGTGTGACATTGGATTGAATGTCATAGGCTTTGTCAGCTGTGGCTTGCTGCTTTTTCACTTCGGCCTCGAATTCGGCTTTTTTGAGGGCAAGGTTGCGCTGAGACTCGGCCTGCCAGGCGAGTGACTCGGTTTGAGCTTTTACGCGTTCCTGGTCGGCGCGTGCCCTGGCGACAGCAGCTTCGCGGGAGGCATTGGCTTGCTGAATCTGTGTATCGCGTTCTGCTAGCGCGGAGGCGATATCGGCTTCCTTGCGAATTTCGGCAATCTGTGGGCGGCCCATGTTGGTGATATAGTCGTTCTCATCGCGTACGTCTTTGATGGTAAATGAGATAACTTCCAGACCCATTTTCTGCATATCGGGCGTGACGGTACGCAGCATCTTGCCACCAACGCTTTCAGGATCTTTGACCAGGTCCTCAACAGTCAACTGACCCACGATACCACGCAGATGACCTTCCATGACTAGCCGAATGAGGTTTTCGCGTTCTTCCTGAGACTTGCTCAGAAATTGTTCTGCGGCTGTAGTGATGCTCTCATTATCTGAGCGCACCTTGATCTGGGTGACTGCCTCAACGTTCACTGAAACGCCCTGTGTTGTGTAGAGAGACTGACGTGGTGCAACGTCGAAAGACATTAATTCAAGTGAGAACTCTTGCGCTCGCTGGTAGAGCGGGATCACGAAGTGCGCACCACCAGTAATGACGCGTGTCCCACCAGTACCGTAAACGATCAAGGCTTGGTTCGGACCAACTTTACGCAATAAATTGCCAATAAGACGTAGCAGGATAAGGACAACGGCTACCAAGAGTATGGCACCGCCGCCAAGGAGTGTTATGATGTCCATATTAGTTAATTCCTTTACTTTTTAGAAAATTGATTATGACGTGTACTAGAGTGATTATTCGATTTTTTCGACGTAATAAATTGCGCAGCTACGGCGCATCATTCTGTTGAATTGTCGGCATTGGGCATGCTAAGTGGTTCATGCTGCTGCTCCTTTCTGCCAATAAAGCGATCCCAGGTATCGACCACCGCAATGCCATCCTGGCTGTTGACCACTACAACGTCTTGGTCGCGTTCAATACGCCGTCCATCAACGCTGCGTGCAGGAATGCTCTTACGGAAACCGCCGGGTGAGATATAGATGATCTCGCCTACGCCGCCTTCTTGAATGCTGATGTTTACCTTTCCTAAGAGACCAGTGCGGTTGGAAATATCTTGCACTGTTGATCCTTCGCTATTGGCAAACATGCGGCTCAGGAGCGAGAGGATAATTCCGGCAAATATCACACCACCCACAAGCGCCAGCACGACAGTAATCGGCAGTGCTAGTTGCGTTGTATTGTGGAAGAGGTAGCCGAAAAAGCCGAACCAGAGCAAGAAAAGGACGATAGCGGTCGGGTTTATATAGCCGAGAAACGTATTGGTATGGTTTGCTGTGGCTGGATGCCCTTTTAAGTCCTGTCCTGCATGATGGTGTGTATGTGCTGTTACGCTCTGCCCGGCGTGGGTATGGGCATGGACATGTGGAACATGGGCACTGCTACCGAGCGGGAGCTGATGTAAGGCGCTATGCCCGACATGACTCATACCGTGACCATCACCCAGGTTGCCGAGTAGTACTACTGCCAGCAGGAAGAGTAGGCCAAAGAGAAAACAGCCAATGAATGAGAGCGAAAGCGGATCGGTTGCGATTAGCATGAGCTATGCTCCTTTAATCTTGGAAACATCAGGTTGTCCATTAATATAGACGAGGGACAGGCGTAAAATTACAAACTCACTAGCAACGGGATCAGATCCGTTTCGTCTTTACCTCGCAGGCGAGCTGTGATGGCTTAATGATACCATGCTGTATGGTCTTTCTTCCTTGTGGAAAGAGAAACAGCCTGGACTCTCCCACCGAAGAGTACCAGGCTGATCTTATGCACTGTTGATGATCATTCACTGGGGGGTATACTCAGCAGGTAGTCAAGTCGTGCGATATCAGGGCTATCCTTGTAGGGACTCTGTTTTAGCTGCTGGTAGATGTTTACTATGTTAGCGATAGTGACCTGTAAGTTGATTTTTTGAGCACATTCAAGCGCATATTCTGCTAATTTTGCCGCTCTTTCATACTTGCCAGCATTTAGGTAAGCACGAGCTTGCAGGCTAGCTGTCATCGCTTGAGAACGCAAAGACGCAGATTTAATATCAATGAGCTTTAACTCATTGACTGCATCCCGATTGCGTCCTGCCTGAATAAGCGCTACTGCTTTATGACGGTGGTAATCGTGCAGATGAACCATCAAGAAATGAGGGTCTTCTTCAACATGACCAGCTCTGATTATTTTCCCTGCTTGATCAATAAGTGCTAGTGCTGTTGTCTGCTTCTCTGTTTGTTTCTCTTTGTGCAATTTTGCTGCTCGTGCAAGTCTATCTCCTGCCTCAAGGAGAATAGAGGCAGTGAGATTATAGGGCAGGTTTTTATATTTTTGTGCCTGTTCAAAATCATCTACTGCCTTCTCAATACCTCCTGCATAGGGGTACATCCAACCTCGCCGTTTGAAGGTGAGCGCAATTAACTCTTCATCCATCAACGCTTCTGCAAAGAACAGTGCTTTATCCAGATGGTCAATAGCCTCATCGTACCTTCCCTGGTCAAACAAGATCCGTGAGACAAACTGATGATAGCGATACAACAATGTTTGTATCTGATCTTTTCCTTCTTTGACATGCGGTAACTCACGGTAAAGCGCGTCCAGTCTTAAAAACGTATCAGTTATTGCACTGTGGGCAGCACGGGAATAATATGTTTGCCAGTAGATAGCAAGCTGATCGCTGTATTCTTCTGGATCAACAACTAACTTGTGTCCTGTATAAGAGGAGGTGGAAATAACGACGGTGTTATTTGCCTGCTGGTATTTTTCCAACAGTACGTGTACTTCTTTTTCAGTAGTGATGCCTAACAAGATAGGGGGAATATCCAGCAATTGGCTCAAGAATTGCCGTCTTTCATACGTTAGGCCAACATCTCGGTTTTCCATGTCTCTGACAGTTTGCTCTGTGAATCCTAGCACCGTTGCTAGATCTTTTTGCGTCCACGCCTTACCTTTTTCGTTCATCTTTTTCTCGCGGTAGTACTTAACAACGTGCCCTGCTCTAGGAAAGAATTGACCCTTTCTTAGAGTGAAGGCATCGGGATAGCCAAGGAGAATCCACCAATACATGCTCTTTCCCTTTCAGTAATAAAAATGATAACACAAATGGAGAGACGTAACCGCTTGCTATCATATCATCCACCCGTAAAAAAGTTCCATAAGTTAAACTTATGCAAAAGGCAAACTTTCGCAAAAGCCAAATTTGCTCAATAGGGTTACTATTGCCAAATTTGCCGCTTCTTTACTGCTTGCTAGATAATAGAGTACCTTTATTCTCGATGTACTGCTTTCCAAGAGGCGGTTGGTTGAGGGGGAACAACCAGTGGCCATCTCTGACAGCTCAGTTGCCAGTACATTGGACGCGGGCTGGACAATGCGCCCATTTATTTGTCCGGCTCGTGTTTCCCCCGCGATATGAGTGAGGGAGGATATCAGTACGTTGAGCCATTACGACGCTTGAGAAAAGGAGTGTATTTTGAGCAACGAAGTAACAGTGGCCAGACACTATGAAGGCATGGAGAAAAAGGTGAAAGAGCTAGCCAAGATATTGCATGATGCTCTTGACCTGACGAAACAGCTTGCATCTGGCATGGTTGTCAGTAGCAACTGGGTGGTTGCGCGAGATAGTTTGATCGTTGAAGCAAGGATAGCTCCAGCCTCAGTTGAGGACGACGCTTCCTCAATAACGACGAAGGATGGACATGAGCTTACCACAGCCGGAATGTAAAAGCGAGGTAGCTCTGCTTCTCGCACGGATCGAAGCCGAATATCAGGGCGCTACCAACGGCCTAAACGGCCTGTCTTCTGGGAGCGCTAAGCATGAGGTGATTACCTCGAAAATGGAACGCGTTGCAGGTTATAGTGAACAGTTAAAAACGCTCGTAGGGGAAGATCAGGCAATACGGCTTACAGTAGAGGCCATGAATCGTGCTGGCAGTACAACGAGAGCAGATTCCTCAACTAGTCAGGCATAGTGAGGAGAGTCTATGAAAAAGTCGCAGCACAGGAGAAGTGGCGCATACAGGCAAGGTTCAACGGAGAACCTTCGCGTTCCACTCCTCGTTTTTACGCCTGATGAATTATCTTTATTTGATGATGCGATAAATCTGCTTCGGGTAGTAGCCTCTGCTCAATCAGAGGCAATGCCTACTGTCAGCGAAATATTATCATTTGCAATCCGCACCCAACAAAAACTTGCAGACATGCAAAAGCACATGGGAGAAATGTTTATCTTTCAAAACAACGATTACGTGGTGCTGAACACGGCTCTCTTAGTTTTCATTCAAGTTATACGTTTAATGCCTCAGCTACTATCTGATGAATTGGATAAGCCGCTAACTGAGACGAGGTTAGTTGCACTAGGAAAGAAACTTTCTCTCGCTCTGCGAGAGAGCTTTCCCTGCTCCGATATGCAGATAAAGAGCACATTGCATGACTAAGCTTAGAAGCGCCCCTAGCCCAAAGCCAAGGGGCACTTCACTAAACGAGTTCAGTCCCCTTCGCCGTATCGCGTACCTCAAAGCCCAAGACTTTGAGCTGTGCGCGCAACTGATCAGAGCGTTGCCAATTTTTTGCGGCACGTGCTTCATCACGTTGACGAACGAGCGCCAGCACCTCATCACTAATCGTGCGTGGTGTTTTTGCCAGAACTTTATCGAGACCCAGGCCCAGGATGCGGTCAAAATCGAGCACGAGGTGACGGCGCTCGGCAGGCGCGATCTTATTGTTGCGTGCAGCCTCGCGTGTGATGCTGAGTGCAGTGGGCAGGTCCAGATCGTCGTTGATGGCTTGATGGAACGCCTCACGAGTACGCTGAGCTTCTTCAGACCATGTGGCGGGAGCTGTGGGCTGGCTGACGGGTAGGGACATGAGATCGGCCCGCAGGTGCTTGAGACCATTCTGTGCTGCCGTAATCGACTCATCGGTAAAATTGAGCTTAGAGCGATAATGAGCGGTCAGTAGCAAGTAGCGAAATGCCAGGGGATCAATCCCATCCTCTTTGAGTGTGCTCACGAGAATGACATTGCCTTTCGAGCGGGACATCTTGATGCCCTCGCCTTCATTGTCATCCGTATCGCCTGTCACCTTCATTTTGCGGTTGCCGATAATCAAAAACTCGCCATGCATCCAGAACTGTACAGGCTGCTTGCCCGTCACGCCCTGGCTTTGTGCAATCTCGTCCTCGTGGTGTGGGAAGACCAGATCGATACCGCCAGTGTGAATATCAAACTGCTCACCAAGGTACTTAAGAGACATGGCAGAGCACTCGATATGCCAACCTGGAAAGCCAGTTCCCCATGGGCTAGGCCAGTTCATCTGCCGTGTTTCATCACCGTATTTCCAGAGTGCAAAGTCCTCTGGAGCCTGTTTATCCTCGGCAACCTCCATCTGTACACGTCCATGGCCACCAGCGCGCAGATGCTCAATAGTATTGCCTGAGAGGGTTCCATAGCTGGGAAAACGGTTGACTGCGTAGTAGACATTGCCATTGACCTGGTATGCTAAGCCACGCTCAATGAGCTGTGCCGTCATCTCTTGCATCTCGCTAATGTGGTCGGTCGCGCGCGGGGTGAGATGTGGAGGGAGAATGTTCAGTTCTGCTGCATCGCGCATATACTGCTCTGCATAGTGAGATGCAATCTCGTAAGCCGAGCGGCCAGTTGTACGCGCTTCATGTTCTAGCTTGTCCTCTCCGCTCTCCTCCGCATCGTTTTGCAAGTGACCGACATCGGTGATGTTACGTACAAGGTAGACATCATAGCCATTATATGCAAGCATGCGGCGTAACCAGTCCGTCATCAGGAAAGTACGGAAGTTGCCGATATGGATGTCTTTATAAACAGTAGGGCCGCAGGAGTAAATGGTCACGCGTGGTGGTGCCAGCGGTGTGAATAGATTTTTACTTCTCGTCAGTGTATTGTATAGGTAAACTGCTTTAGTCGAAACCGTAGACATCAGCGTAATCTCCTTAAAAAAAGGTGTATATGTCAAGCGTGGACGTGTGTATGAGAAAGTGCTTAAAAAGTGTATGGTAAGAGGTAGCTCAGGCGGAGAGGCGTGCTACAAGCAACGGGATTAGTACGTGTAGGAGCGCACGTCATTCCATCTACAGAGAGCTGAGCTACCCGTATTACCTCTGTAGATGTGAAGACAGGTACAATGATGCTTTTGATAACGCAAACTGTTCTCCATTAACCACCCAGCTTTGTGCAAAAAAAGAGTTGTGCCGACAAGCATAAATATTGCTAGTGTAGTATAGCATATATCTGTGGCAGTGTCAGCTAGCGCCGTATGTTAGGGGTGCACGTCAATGTTCTGCGCGCGAGCTGTGCGTGTAACGATCGTAGTTGCGCAATTTATTGCGCCGTGCTCCCAGAAAAAACTGTAGCCGCGCAATGAATTGCGCCTGTTTTCTTTGCTCGTGATCCTGGCGCAATAAATTGCGCAACTACGGCTCTCCTCAAAGCAAAAAAAAGACGTTCACCCGCATATTAGCGTATTAATGAGCTAGGTCTTTGAACACTATGCCGCTCTGGGGGGTGAGCACAGCACTAAAACCCTGCCACATGCCCGCGAACCTTGTGTACGTCATACGTGTAAAATTCGCTGGCGAAGAGTCGGCAATATAGACATTCCCATTATCTCCACCACGAATGACAAAGAGATGTCCACCGGGGAAATAAGTACTATCGCGTACACTGACAATCACTGGCTTACCTTTATTGGCTAGCGCAACCACATCCTCAACCATTTGTGTGTGGCTCAAAGTGGCGTCAAAACCAAATTGATCTGCGGTCAGCGCAATGCCATCATCGCGCAATAGACCAAGATTCACATTCCATACTCCCAACCTATCCTCCACCTCCATGACATCGGCTGCAATCAGATGCCGCCCATAGGCATTCATGACCATCTCCATGGCAATACCGGAACAAGAAGAATATGCCCAAACCTGCCACTGATAATCGGTATGGTACTCATTGCGCAGAGCAGAGTCAACGCGTACCAGCAGAGAACTGGGGCTTAAGGGGGCTGTATGTGTCCCTAGTTGAAGCGTCTGAGGCTGTGAAGACTGGAAAAGAGTAATGCCCAGGTTCTTCGTAAAAATAGCATGTAATGTACCATCGGTCAGGCCGTCTTGTACGCCCAGAGCCAGCCCCATCATCAGCAGCAAACCGAGCGAGACGAGCATACGTCGGCGTTTGTACCACTTGGATGACAAGAGAAAAGAGGAGATCGGTGTAGACCTCTTAACTGCTACACTCGGCCCGTCCTGTAGCTGCAAAATAGCAGCCACGCGAGGATCAGGAGCAGAGAGACTCTGCTGAGTCTCTAGCTGGTATTTGTATTGTTGGCGTTCACGCCACGCACTAAAGGAAACGCTGGCGATAATGAAGAGCATTACAACACAGAACAGACCTAGGATGACGACAGATAGCACCTATTAACCTCACTAAAATAATTTACTACAGGCTATGATCCTAGTATAGCGCAAAATGTGCAGAAATGACGATGCCGTGTGTGAAAACAGCCAAATGTGGCTATGCTTCTAAATAAACTGGGGGATTGACGTGATTGGAGAAAACTAGGACAGTGGTACCTACAAGGAAAGGCTATCTTTGCCTTTTGCCACTGCCCTTTATGAGGAACATGCTCCTGACATCTGTATCGAAGCTCTATCAAAAGGTCAGGATGCTGTTTCCGTATCAGTCTCTGTCAACGGAGATGGTATGGGCTGATACAAAGCCGAGCCTACCTCGGCTTTTTTGACCATCGCTACAGGCGTCGTAACCCAGGTAGGGCGTGCAACAACATGAACTGTCGATGGTTTGAAGCGTTGAGCCAGTGAGTTCGTTGCAATCACTTTCTTATAGACATTCAGATATTTCTCTACCATAGTGCTAGCAGAGAAGTGCTGTTCTATATGGGAACGTACAGTCATTCTATCGAGCAAATGTACTCTTGGAATGTGTGAGATCATCTGATCGGTGTTATGTACCAAGAAACCTGTCTTGTTAGGCACGATAAGCTCAGGTGCGGCACCACGGGCAAAAGAGATGACAGGGCAGCCTAGTGCCATGGCCTCAATCATTACCATGCCGAAGGGTTCTTCCCACGTAATAGGATTGAGCAAAGCGCGGGCCTTACTCAGCAAGTCGATTTTTTGTTTCATATTGACAGGACCGATATATTTCACGCGATCCTGATCTATATGTGGCCTGATCTCTTTCTCGAAGTACTGCACCGCATCCGGCACATGACGATCGACATTTCCGGCCAATACCAGGGGCACATCTGCTTTTTTCGCAGCCTCGATCGCCAGATGTGTACCCTTCTCCTCGACAATGCGTCCTAACCAGACAAAGAAATCCTGGGGCCGCTCAGTAGAAGGACGGAATTGAGCCATGGGCAGTCCATGATGAACTACACCCACAAAGTTAAGACGATGAGGTACCTCATCGCGTGCATGTTCGCTGATGGCTACCATAGGAATGGACGAAGCCCATTCCATATAATAATTGTCTGCTTCTCCGGTCCACGAGCCAACCCGATCAAAGGGGAAGCGGCTATGTAAAGTCATAACATGTGGGACGCCTAGATGTGCTGTTAATGCAAAGAGATACATGTCCGCAGCTGACGATAAGTGAGTGTGCAGCACATCAAAGTTATGGTCTTTCACATATTCAACAGACCGATAAAAATGATAGTAGGCCTTCAAATGGGCAGGCCATGGTACACCAGCATCTAATAAGGATTGAGGGAAAAAGGAAATGAGTTTCCCTGAAGTTTTCGCATCACCAGGGGCCAGTAAGGTGACATCATGCCCCTGTGCTATCTGTTCTTCTATCAAGTTATAGAGAACAATTTCGGTACCGCCATAATTCTTGGGTGGGATCGCAATCCAAGGCGGGGCGATATGTGCAATTTTCATACATGCCTCTTCTTGCAAGTCATGCTATCATACAAGTGCTACAGGTATTTACTTGCCGCACTATGCCTTGGCTCGAACACTATCGTCATTGATAAGAGGTAAAAACACCTGCATTTCTCTCTCCTCCCTCTGTTCATATCGCCAAATGACATGAACAACTCGGCCAGCACAAGGCTTCACCAAAACTATTCACTTTGGATACGGATAGGCCGCGCAAAAAGTTGCGCCTAAACCGCATTTTTTGTCTATTACGCAACAACTATATTATAGTGCGTGGATTTATGAAAAACAACTCTTTACTGACTTATCGAATAAATATCATGCGCTCATGACCATCTTTTCTATTTTTAATCAACAAGAAATTATTAAATTCCACCTCATCATTAAACACGGGTATAAGGGGCGGTAAAGACTGTTCTGAAGACGTTTAAAAGTAACAATTCATATTTTTGTTATGCTATGACTTGAACTCTACCGAAGCGGGGCAAGCATGTTTTTTCGCTAGCAGCATACTCATGCAGAGCTGGCATATTCGGTCATAATAAGTTTATTTATTGAGTGTAAGAAAACTTGACAGTGTAAGAAGCTTTATAAACGCTAATAGATGCTGCAATAGAGGTATTTTGTGAAAATTCGTAAAAATGCAGCAGCTATCTCTGGCAGATCAAGTACTCATTTGTGTAAAGAGCTTGCTCGCAAAGCTGGTGTATTGCGGTAGCTCTTATTAACCTATGGTTCAGCTATGGCAAAGGAGACACTGCAAACAATGCGGTGTCTTCTGCGCAGCTGATACGTGGCGGCAGCTTCTCTTGTTAGACATTGTTAAGGTTGACTCTATGAGCTACTGTATTACCAATGACAGAACGCTCTAGAAAGATAGCCGAGACAGGTTAAATGGCATCAACTCAATCACCAACACAAGATAGAGAAAACCATACTCAGATTGTGCCAGCCAAAAAAAGACTACAAGCAGTATTATTGCTCTTTCTATTAATCATAATCGTTGCTCTTGTCGGATGGCAACTCCTTGCTGCACGCATAAATAATACAGATCCTACCGTAGCAGGTCGTCCGCTCTCAAATGGAGAAACACATCTGCACACCATTGCACAGGGAGGAAAGCCAGGTGTGCTCTATCTGGGTACGCATTTTGGACTGTTTACTAGCACAGATGGCGGGCATACATGGCCCCAGGCGCGCGGAGTATTGAATGACCTGATGATTACTACTATTAGTGTAAACTTACTCCGTTCCTCTTCGCTGGCCGTTATTGGTCTACCCAGCACCAGCGCTAGTGGCAAAGCGGGCATCTATTTCAGCCAGGATGATGGCCACACATGGGATATGAGACAACCGGCTAATCTACCACCTGGCGCATATCCGTTCACGGTCTGCGCAGGTACCGCTAGTGCCAATCATTTCTATGCATTCTATCTCTACGCAGGTTGGTATGAAACGAGAGACATGGGCCTACACTGGGGACCAATTACCAGTAGTCCATTGTCCGATATGCAGCAACCATCGCTGCTCACCTTCGCAGAGCATCCACAACACTTACTGCTAGGAGGCGAAAAGGGGCTGTTTGAAAGTAACGACGATGGACAACACTGGGATCACCTCACCATGATAGATGGGGCTGTCCTCAAGCTGGTCGCTGTACGTAACATGATCTTTTGCGTTACTGACCAGGCGCTTTATAAGTGGCAGGAAAATGCTGTAGCCACACCCACTATCACGCGTCTCTCTACTCCTGGCAATCATCCATTTGATCGTATTGCCGTTGACACGACTGGTACGACGCTCTACGGCCTTATTGGTCGTGATTTGTGGTATTCTCAG
>VBJK01000478.1 GCA_005879655.1 Chloroflexota bacterium
GAGAGACCAGCGTACTGACCCCACCGACGATAGCCATGGTGCACTGACCGCTCTCGATTGCGCTCACTCCTCGATGAATGGCAATCAGGGAACTGGAGCATGCGGTATCAATCGGCTCGCTGGGTCCGTGCAGGTTGAGAAAATAGCTCATGCGGTTGGGTCCCACCGATGGTGCTAGACCAGTGGCAGAATAGCCTTCAATCGCTACACCTGCTTGCAATAGCCGTTCGTTATAGCCACTACTGGCTGTACCCACAAACAGAGCCGTGTTGCTTCCTGAGAGACTCTCAGCGGAGTATCCAGCGTCTTCAATAGCCTTCCAGACGTACATCATCAGAAGTCGTTGCTGGGGGTCCATCTGTCCGGCTTCGCGGGGAGAGATGCCGAAGAACTGAGGATCAAACAGCTCAACGTCCTCTACTATGCCTGCCCATTTGACGTTGGTCTTATTGACCTCAGTGGCGGGGTCTCCGTAGTAGGCATGCCAATCCCAACGCGAGGGGGGTATTTCGCTGATACAGTCTTGCTCTTTGAGGAGATTGCTCCATAAGCTCTGCACATCTGGGGCCAGTGGGAAGCATCCACTCATACCAATGATGGCAACCTTTTTCTGCTACCACAGGCGGCGTAAAGTCAGAAAAAGGGTATTTGGGGGACACCTCTGGGGCAACAGGAACTGCAAAATGAGGGGCGAGGATGGCGGCATAGGTTCTCTGGAGATACTGGGCAAGACGTTCGATGGTCGAATACTCATAAAAGTGTGCTGGGGTTAGATCCAACTGATAGGTCTGATTGAGGAGGCTGGCAAACTGAGTGAAGGTAACGGAATCAAAGCCATACTCTGAGAGGTCAGCTTCGATATCGATCTGCTCAATCTGGACTTTGAGCAACTGGGAAACCATGTGTGAAAGCGCCTTGTGTAGCTTGTTCCCCAACTCCTGTCTGTCAGGATTGCTAGCGATCTCAACAGGTGTAGTTCCTATAGCGGGATCTGGCCTCTGTAGCAACTGCTGCTTGATGCGTTCCACCTGCCCATGCAGCACGATGACCTGCGCGTGGCCTAAGGCCAGCGCTTGGTAGAAGGTCTCCATCCCCGTCTCGGTCCCCATCGGCTCTTCTCCCAGTAATTCCCTCATCATCTGTATTGTTGACACATCGACGTGCATGCCACCATATTCCCAGTACGGCCAATTGATCGATAGTGTAGTTCCCCGACGCCCTCCTGCCAGAACCTGTGCTTGGCGAGCGTATGCAAAGGCATCCAGATACGCGTTTGCTACCGCGTAGTCGATATATCCCGTACCGCCCAGCACAGCAGAGAGCGATGAACACAGGAGGAAGAAGTCCAGGGCTATTGCTCGGCTTGCCTCGTCCAACAGTTCGGCTCCAATCACCTTGGGAGCCAGTACCGCACGCACTTCCCCTTCTGTCTTGTCGATAACGCGGGTATTACGGATTACGCCAGCCGCATGGATGATCCCGTTCAGATGCCTATACTGCATCAGTACCCTCTGCATGAGGGCGTGTACCGCAGGCCCATCGCTCACATCTACTTGCTGGTAGTCGATGCGTATGCCACCCGAGGAGCCTTGTACACAGGCACCTACCAACTGTGCACGTTGTGAGGCAGAAAGCGCGGATCGACCTACGAGGATGATGGTAGCCCGCTGCACGTGCCGGGCAATTTCCTGTACAAAGAGCCGGGCCAGAGAGCCAGAACCCCCACTGATCAGATAACATCCCCCCTCTTTCCAGGGCGTCTTGAGCGGGGTAGTTGCTGATGGGTGCTCTTGCCACTCTCTCACCCAACGCTTGCCATCTCGGTAGCGGATGTGTGGCTCGTGCGGCCTGTGCTGGTTCTCGCGTAGCCAGGCAAGCAAGGCTCCTACCTCTGGTTCTCCATCTACCTCGATCAGTTGACCACGCAGTTTTGGATACTCCTGTTGTGCTACCTTGAGTACAGCTAGGAGGGCTTCAAGCAGGGACGGCTCCTCTCTGTGTGCTACTACCACCTGCACCAGGAAGGGGGCTACAGTGGTGAGGCTTGTGCCTGCCTCCTGCGTTACCTCTGCTGGGTGGGATTGTCGCAGGTGTTGAAGTTCCTGAATCAGTTGCACTACCATGTCTTGGAAGCGTTGTGCCCGATGAGCCTGCGAACTTAGTAAGCTGCGACAATACCCCTCCCCGACTATTTGGGCTTGGATGCGTGAGGCGAGGATGCCTGGGAAATCACACAACAATACCAACAGCTTGATGGGGGCACGTCCTTGCTCTGACGAACGTAGGGATGCGGCTGATACCCGCTTGGCGAGTGCTTCTTCTTGCCAGCCGGGCGTTAGGACCACGGTTCGTATTTCTTCTGCCGTTGGACCTGTCGGCTCGACTTTTGGGATCGGGAGCCAGTAGCGTTCGCGGGCAAATGGATAGGTTGCCAGACTGATGCGGCTTGGCAGGGTGAGGACCGTAGGTATCAGTAAGGGATCTGTCGCATTACCTTGTACCTGCTCAGCCTCTCTAGTATAGAGGAGCTTCCAGTCAATAGTGAGACCCTTAACCCACCACTCTAGCAGTTTCTCATACTTTCCTTTACTCATCCAAGCTGTCAGGGTTTTCTGTCCATCTTCGTCTGCGGCAAAAGTTCCTATGAGGTCATGCCGTTTCACCTGTCCGCGATACCAGTCGCCCCCTGCCTGCGGCTCTGCGAGGTATCTTTGCAGCTTCTCCTCAAGTTCTGTGAGCGAACTGACCTGTAGCGCGAGGCGTTCCTCCATCGCCTCCCGTCCCACTTGTAGCGTATAGGCTAGATTGTCGAGATCTTCCTCGGCACTTGTGGGCTGGTCCCCCTGATTATATTCTTGTATCCAACTCAACAACTGATGTACTCGCTCTTGTAACTGTCCCTGAGTTCGTGCTGAGAGCACAATAAGCGATGGTCTCCTCTTTAGCACTGCACTCTTATGGTGCTTTGCTCTGTACTCTTCCAAGATCACATGCGCATTCGAGCCACCTGCTCCAAAGGAGGAGACCCCGGCACGTCTTGGCACCATACTGGGCGCACCTCTACCAGTAGCGGTGCTGCTAGTATCCTCATCTACTGCTAGTAACTGCGGTCGTTTCCACTCGTTTAGCTCCTGCTGTACGACGAACGGTGTGGTGCTAAAATCGATGTGCGGATTGAGTACCTGCGCATGCAGTGAGGGAACCAGTTGCCCATAGCGCATCTGTAATAATACTTTCGTTATCCCGGCAATACCAGATGCACTCTCAGCATGGCCAATGTTCGACTTCACCGAGCCGATGGCACACCACTGTGTAGCCTGTGTACCTTGCGCTACAGATCTCCCATGAGCTACACGGTCCTGCGGTCCCTGTGCAAAGGCACGTGTCAGTCCGACAATTTCGATGGGGTCTCCCAAGACAGTCCCGGTGCCGTGTGCTTCGATGTAACTGATCGTTCTAGGATCTATCCTGGCTTTCTTGAGAGCTTGTTTAATAACATCAGCCTGTGCCTGCGGATTAGGAACGGTGTAGCCATTGGTCCTGCCTCCGTGATTGATCGCCGTTGCCTTGATCACTCCATAAATATGATCTCCATCGGCCTCAGCTTGTGCCAGTGGTTTGAGCAAGACGGCTCCTACGCCTTCAGCGGGTACATAGCCATCGGCTCCCTGTCCGAAGCTTTCGCAGCGACCTTGACTGGAGACAAACTTGCTCTGTCCCAAAAACAGGTATTTATTGGGATGAAGCGAGACATTGACCCCTCCTGCGAGTGCCAGTTCACACTGCCTCTGCTCTATGCTTTGACAGGCCAGATGGATCGCTGTGAGAGAGGATGAGCATGCGGTATCCACCGCCATACTCGGTCCATGAAAATTGCAAAAATGGGAGACCCGATTGGCTACCGAGGAGGGATTCCCAACCAAGGCGACTGGCTGCCCCTGGATCTGTGCCTGAGCGCCGTAGAGTTGGTACTCTTCGTACATCACTCCCACAAAGACCCCCACATTTCCTCCTAACCCGTTACTCTGATACTCGCCGGAGCTTCCCCCTGCTCTGTCCCAAGAGTCACGGGTATAGCCCGCATCTTCTAAGGTAGCAAAGGCACACTCTAAGAAGAGACGCTCCTGTGGGTCCATTCTTTCGGCATCGCGGGGAGAGATGTTGAAGAAGCGGGGATCAAATTCATCCACCCCGTCGAGAAAGCCTCCCCATTTGCTGTAGGTTGTGCCAGGCTTGTCTTTATCGGCATCGAAGTAGAGGCGATGATCCCAGCGTTCAGCAGGAATTTCGGTGATACAATCCTTGCCCGTGCGTAAATTCTCCCAAAACTCATGCAGATCTCGTGCCCCCGGATAGCGTCCTGCGACTCCGATGATGGCGATATCTCCTACTGGGGGAACAGCAGCAAGACCCGGCCCTAGATCCGCCTTTTGCAAGAATGCTAGGCGATGATGGAAACTACTATGGGGCCGCGATGATGAGGTCTGGTAGGAATCGTACCAAGCACCGATCTGCGGCTGAGTGGCCTGCGGGATAACTGTGACAGGTGCATCCTCGATTCCTAACACTCTTTTCAGTTGCTCAGGATAGTTGTGCAAGAAATACGTGGTAACGTTGCGGAGCGTCGGATATTCAAAGAGTAATGTTTTGGATAAAGGACCGAAGAAGGGTTCCAGTACTTTGATGAAACGCATAGCCATGATCGAATCAAAGCCGTAGTCTAACAGGAAAGCCTGTGTGTCGATTTGCTCCACTGGTAACTTGATGACCGATGCAAGTTGTGTTTTGAAGTAAG
>VBJK01000235.1 GCA_005879655.1 Chloroflexota bacterium
TGCATATCGAGAATGGCCGCGTGAAAGACACGGAAACCATGCGCTTGAAAACAGGTCTGCGCCGTGCTATGGAGCAGTTTCGTCCTGGCGTTCGTCTCACGGGACAGCAAAATATCATGCTGACCGACCTGAGCGAGGAACAGCGCGGACCATTGGAAGTATTGTTACACGAGCATGGTATCGTCACTGATCCCAATGCCGCTGGTGCATATCGTTTCGCAATGGCTTGCCCGGCATTGCCGACCTGTGGGTTAGCGGTAGCGGAGTCCGAGCGTATCCTGCCCTCGGTCGTCGAGCAGATTGCAGCAGAGTTGCGGGCGCTTGGTCTTGGCGACGAACCTATCAGTGTTAGGATGACTGGCTGCCCTAATGGTTGTGCGCGTCCGCACATGGGCGATATTGGTATCGTAGGGCGTAGTAAAGACCTTTATACTATTGCCATTGGCGGCGACTGGGTCAATACACGCATGAATGTGCTCTATGCATCCTCTGTCCATACTAACAAGATTGCTGAGACGCTACGGCCCCTCTTCGTGTTGTGGAAAGCGGAACGTTTAGCACAAGAGACCTTTGGCGATTTCTGTCATCGTGTCGGTATTGAGCAGCTAAAAGCGAAAGCCACCACATTAGCGGTGGCAGGCGATTAAGCGTAGCCGCGCAATTTATTGCGCCATGCACCATATACCCGCCCGTAGCCGCACAATTTATTGCGCATGTTTTATTATATTATGGATCTGGCGCAATGAATTGCGCAGCTACGGGTGATGTGGGTGTGCACGAGGGCAATGAATTGTGCAGCTCTACGGGTGATGATGTGGGCAATGAATTGTGCAGCTACGGGTGATGTGGGTGTGCACAAGCGGAATTCATTGCGCGGCCACAAGTAACAGTGAGGAACCGTAACCTATGGTATACTGTTACAAAAATATACCCGCCCAATAAGTGAGCATTGTCCAGCGCTGGCCTGATGTTCATCGAAAGAAGAGAATCTATGCCCAAATATTATCCTATTATGCTCGATGTGCGAGATCGACCAGCTATTGTGATTGGTGGAGATCGACTGGCAGCTGAAAAAGCCACAAACCTGCTCGCATGTGGCGCTCGTGTGACTGCTATCAGTCCAGCGTTCGGTGATGAGCTGCACGCTCTAGCAGAGCAGCATGTCCTTATGTTGCAGACAAAAAGCTACGAACCAGGCGACCTGGCAGGGGCATTTGTTGTCGTTGCAGTCACGAGTGAACCACAGTTGATCGAAGCAATCTGGCGCGAAGCACAGCAACGCGGGCAATTGGTGAACATTGTCGATGTGCCCGCGCATTGTAATTTCATTCTGCCCTCAATATTGCGGCGTGGTCAGTTGACCATTGCCGTTTCTACAGAAGGGGCAAGTCCAAGCCTCGCCAAACGCATTCGCCAGCAATTGGAAGGGATCTTTCCGTCTGCCTACGATATGTATATGCAACTTGCCACCGTTGCGCGCACGCATATGCGGCGGCAGGGTATCACCTATGATCAACGCGACAACTTTTTCAGCGACTACTTCACCTCTGACATGCTTACACTCTTAAGTGAAGGCAAGGTAGCCGAGGCTATCATCGTAACAGCAGAGTTATTACAACATCATGGGGTCGCTATAACGGCAGAAACGATTACCACAGACCTGAGAGAGGCAGCAACGAGCCATGACAGTTACACGACGGCCTGACCACAGGGCTATCATTGATGAAGAACGAAACCTCATTGCCTATCAGGCGAGCGAGCCTAAGCGTGGGAAAGTCTACCTCGTTGGTGCTGGTCCTGGCGATCCCGATCTCATGACGTGCAAAGGGTTACGCTGTTTACGTGAGGCTGATGTGGTACTCTATGATCGTCTGGTCAATGCGGCACTGTTAGCCGAGGCACATGCGGGTGCTACGCTGGTCTTTGTTGGTAAAGGACCAAATCGCCATACGCTACCGCAAAAAGACATTAATATGCTGCTGATTACTTACGCGCAACAAGGAAATGTGGTTGTCCGTTTGAAAGGCGGCGATCCATTTATCTTTGGACGTGGTGGAGAAGAAGCCCAGGCATTAGCAGAAGTTGGTATTCCGTTTGAGATTGTACCTGGCGTCAGTTCGGCAGTGGCTGTTCCTGCATATGCGGGTATTCCCGTGACCCACCGCGATTATGCCTCCTCTTTCACCATTGTTACAGGTCATGAAGGGATGACTCACGACTCACCCCCAGTGAATTGGGAAGCCTTGGCCGCGCTTGGTGGAACCATTGTCGTGCTGATGGGTGTGAAGGGCCTGCCACATTTTACTGAGCGGCTCATAGCAGGTGGCCTTGATCCTGCAACCCCCGCCGCAGTCATTGAGCAAGGTACGACACAGCAACAGCGGACCGTGACGGGGACGCTCGCCACTATTGCAGAAATCGCGGCTGATGCTAATATTGGTGCTCCTGCGTTAACCATTATTGGTTCAGTGGTCGAGTTACGTGAGCAATTGTTTCAATCCCTTCAACTCGGTGGAGAAAGGACATTGGCTCCCTCTGCCCTCTCAGAGGAGAAGTATACACATCAAATCATAAAAGGTCAAATATAAATGCGCTAATGCAGTATACTAAGAAGGATCGCAAGATGAGAGCAAAAAAGAAAGGTCCTGATACACTGCTTATACCAGGACCTTTCTTACTAACACAGATCTACCTGACAGTCATCCAAGAAACGCACTACTACAGCTTCCCCTAACTCATGCGCCGCGACAGCAGTTGTTTCGCTTGTTGAGCGCGTGAGTCTTCTTCCTGCTGTGCTTTGCGGAAAAACTGTGCTAATTCTTGATCTCCTCCCTGTTCCGCATCCTTTACATAAGTAGCATAGGTCTGTGCACCTTCCAGAGCATGGTAAAGCGCACTAATCAGGTCATACTGCTCATTGGCAGTACTTGTCTGTTGTTGTGTCATATGATAAAGTCTCCTGTATCTGCTATGCTTACCTGTGCATAAATTTTCATCGCTGTATCATTGTTAACCACGAATCCTGCTGCGGAAAAGTTTCTGTGGACTAGTCTGTGCTACTCGCCTACGGCCTCGCCCTGCAAGAACTTCATAACAACCTCATTAAATACTACAGGCCGATCAAACATACTGACATGACCAGCTTGCCTTATGAAGAAGAGGCGAGAGTGTTTCAATGCCTTACGCGCCAGTGGTGCGATCTCTGGAGGGACCAGAGTGTCTTGCTCGCCCCAGATGAGCAAAGTGGGGGCACCAATAACATGCATATCTTCATAGATATCCCCCATCTGTGCTAACAGAGTATGGGCAGTTTGCAGAATCGTAAGTGGATTGGCACGCAGAGCGTCGTATACTAAAACCGGAAAGAATAAGGGCGTCATCTGACGCGTGGCTGATAGCAGTGGTACAACGAACTCGAAGACGTTACGCACATGGGGCAGGATGGCTGGCGAAACCAGAATCAAGCGCTCCACAACTTCCGGTCGCCGTGCTGCTATACGTATACAGATGTAGCCTCCCATCGAGTGTCCAATAAGATGCGCTCGTTCGATGCCAACCACTTCCATCCATTGTAATAACCATGATGTAGCCTCTTCTAATACGAAACGACTCCGAGGAAAGCGCATGGAGCCAAAACCTGGCAGATCGACCACATAGACCCGGTAAGCTTGAGCAAGATGCGGCGCATTGCGTATCCACCAGTGCATGGAACCTGAGAGGCCGTGTACGAAAATAATGGGGGTTCCTCGACCAGCCACCTGATAGTTTACACGTTTCCCATTGATAATAACTGTGCGCGTTTGTAGTTTGCTAGTATTCATTCGTTAGCGCTGCGTACCAACAGAGGTATGACGTAGCCCGCAGAAGGCTACGTCTTTTTTATTGTTTGCTCGTTACCTCTTGCCTCCTCCTGCGTGGAGCAGAGGAAACATTACGATGCAGTATTAGCTTGATCGCTTTGTGCGAGTACCAACAGCGCCTCTTCAGCCTCATCGGAGTCCTGAGCCAGAGCCAGCTTGACCATTAAGTCCTCAAGCACATCTGGTCTAGTAATCTGAGCAACGCGTTTGCTTGCCATTTGGCTCAATTGAGGAAAACGTTTCTGTTGCAGCATGAGTAGTTTTTGTCGTAAAGAACTCAAGCGAAGTTTTCGTTCCTTTTCGAGACCCTCTTCACGTCCCTCCTCGCGTGCTCTGCGTTCAATAGACTTATACATAGGAGTTTCGCGTAAGATATCATCAAGCATTTTAAATCTCCTCTCTAACCATTGTTGGTCATCAGGGCTTGTGAATGCTAGAGATGCAAACAAGCTGGTTAAAGCCAATAACTCTCTAGCTATTGTATCATGGTTGGTAGTCAACCGTGCAATAATCTGCTCAACCACCTCTCTTCTCGTTCCGTCCTCACAGAACGGGATCAGGGGCAGTAAGCCACGCAAATTTTTCGCAAAAAGGTCTTTACTATGATCTAGACCATACTATACCATATATGCACATAGATGTCTATTAAGAGATTGTAAAATTGTTCTAGATTAGCACAGCAACTCTGGCTAGCATATATTTCAGCTTTGCTTCGTGGGGCTGGAAGAAGGCCCCTGTGGCCTCCACTGTAGCGCGAAACTCCTCGGTAAGGTAGTATCTTCTTTTGTGCTCAAAATCCTTGTAGATTATGTGGGTCTATATGAAGCGGTTGAGGAATGCAGGGAGGAAGAAGATGGAACGCGGCTTCACTGAGATGTGGCGGCCACAGGATGTGCTCTACGGTATGTATCATGCCATTGTCGGCCTCTTGCTGTACTCCGATCACTGGCACTCCCTGGACACGGAAGCCACGCGAGAACGAGACAAGCAGACGGGAATGAGCCACTGTGGCAAGTTCAACCACTGGCTCACGGCGCTGCGGTGGCGTGAGTGGAGCACCTGGAGGCTCTAGCGTAGATTTGCTAGCCTCTTGTTTGAGCATGGCCTGTGTCAGTTTCAGGGGGACAATGTGAGAGGCAATCAGCGTCTGCAAGAGGGTGAGATTCTTGAGCAGATCGTAGATGACGCCTTGATGCCAGCGGTCAAATGCCTCGTCGCTAGGGGCGAAGAGTGTCACAGGCTGGTTGCCTTCCAGTACATATTCAAAGCCGACTGCCCGAACGGCTGTCAGCAGGTTGTGAAAGGTCACGGGCCAGTGTTGCCGTTGCAGGACGCTCAGGATTGTTGGCATGCTTGCTCTTCCTTCCGTCAGTACCGGGATGCATCTTGCGCGGCGGGTTCGCCAGTTTCCTGATTGTATCCGACTTCCATCATTTGCTCAGGTCTAAGCTCATTGACGGGTCGCTCTCCAACTCCGGGCTGAACGACTAAAGGGCCTGGGTGCGACGTTGGCCAGCTGGGATAGCTAGCTGGCTCGTACACTGGCAGAGGACCGTTCTTTGCCTTGCGTTGCACTAATGAAGTGCTCTGTCTGCTTTCCATGTCGTTTCCTTTCTCTTTTGCTTGGCCACTGGCAATCTTTGACATAGTGCTCACACGTTTCATTGAGGAGAAAGGTGACAGAACCACTCTTTTTTACAACAACGTAATTTTTGCCATGAAAAACTATTGACAAGCCGCAAAGCGCATGGTAATATACACCATGTCAAACGAAACCGCTTGTATGCGCAGGCGAACCGGTGATCATAGCGAAGAGGGTACACCCGTTCCCATCCCGAACACGGAAGTTAAGCTCTTCAGCTTCGACGATACTATGTGGGCAACTGCACGGGAAAATAGGAAGTCGCCGTTTCACCCGCTCACATAGGCGGTTTTGTTTTTTACCTGTTAAGAGACAAAAAGAGATCGAAAAAACGGTTGGTGTTGGCCAACCGTTTTTCCGATCTCTTTTTGGTAGTTACATGGTGCCTTGATTGGCGTATTTCTCTGCATAATCGCCAATGACGGGCAACTTGTAGTACTCACCCCGGCTCGCTTTTACCATCATAATGATAAATATCACCAAGCTGGCTAAGGATACTAAGCCATTGAGATAACCGAAGATGCCAACAGCACTTGACAGTACGCTCAAGACGATATAGACCACAGTAAAGGCCACTGAAAGGAGAATAGATTGCATCGCATGGAAGCGCACGAAACGATTCTGTTTCTCCATCAGGAAGAAGATAAGGCCAGTGATCCATCCGAAGAGGTAGCTCAACCAAGCTGCTGTATTCTGGTTCAGGCCCATCGAGGTCGTACCCTGCTGGCCATAAGGCGACTGGTAAGGAGCTTGCTGCCCGTATGGTGGCTGTTGGCCATAGGGAGCTTGCCCATAAGGTTGTTGGTAACTGCTATTCTGCTGCTGTCCAGAGCTGCTTGGTTGCCCGTAGCTACCATATTGTTGGCCACTATAGGGATCAGTTGGCTGTGATTGCTGGGGAGGGTAGCCACCTCCATAGGGAGCTTGTTGATTAGGATCTGGATAGTTCATGATTAATATTCCTCTCTTTGTAATAATGATGAGTATAAAAACTTTATCAGTGGGACGTTATCCATTTTTTTCTATAAACGAACTATGACGTAAATGTGCTAATCAGGATCGTCCCGTTGGGCTTGCGCATGTGGAAAGCAATCCTGCGAAAGGTGATCTGATGGCGGAATAATAAATGCTTGTGCATCATCATTTGGCTTATCCAGTTGGGGCCTTTCAGTTGCTGACTGCTCGGAACGCTGTTGCTTATTTTCATGGTGGGTAGGGAGATCCTTTGGACGCAAAGGTAAAGGATCTTGTTTTTTTGCCTGTTCTGATATTTCTCCCTTTTCCAGGATTGCAGGCTGTAATGCCACTTGAATTACTTGATCCATCGTTTCTACTGGTATGAAATTGAGTCTTTGCCGAATTTTTGCTGGTATCTCCGCTACGTCTTTCTGATTTTCTGCTGGGATGATTAAGTTCTTAATATTGGCCTGTTGTGCTGCGAGCACTTTTTCTTTCAGTCCACCAATGGGTAAGACATTACCGAGCAGTGTGACTTCGCCTGTCATGGCTATATCGCCGCGTACCGGGCGGCGTGTCAGTGCTGAGACTAAGGCAGTCGCAATAGTAATCCCAGCGGATGGACCGTCTTTAGGAATAGCATTTTCAGGCAGGTGAATATGCAAGTCGGTGGTATCCTGAAAACTCGGTTCAATGTGCAGCTCGGTAGCGCGTGTGCGAATATAGGAGAGCGCGGTCTGTGCGGATTCACGCATCACATCGCCCAGTTGTCCTGTTACTTGTAAATCGCCTTTACCAACCATCGTGACAACTTCTACCGGCAATAAGATACCACCCATCTCTGTCCAGGCCAGCCCCATTGCACAACCAACCTTCGCCTTTTGTATATATTGTGCATTATTATAGCGAGGTGTGCCCAGAAATTGTTCCGTATTACTTGCCGTCAGGCGTATATGGGTATTGGGCTTTTCGAGCACACGCCGTGCGGCCTTACGACAGATATGCGCCAGTTGGCGTTCTAGATTGCGTACGCCTGCTTCGCGTGTATAGTTGGTGACGATACGCTGCATGGTCTGTTGCGGTATCTTTAATTGTTCAGCGGTCAAGCCGTGCTCGCTGAGCACTTTTGGCAAGAGATAACGCAGACCAATGTTGACTTTTTCGTCGAGCATATAGCCTGGCAGGTCAATAATGTCCATGCGGTCGGCCAAAGCTCGTGGGATCTGATATTTGATATTGCCTGTGCAGATGAAGAAGACCTCGGAAAGATCAAAAGGCAGTTCCAGGTAATGATCGGTAAAGGTACCATTCTGTTGTGGATCGAGCACCTCCAACAGTGCCGCAGCTGGATCACCACGGTACTCCGCTGAGAGCTTGTCGATCTCGTCGAGTAAGAAGACGGGGTTACGCACACCGACCGTTTTCATGCTCTGAATAATACGTCCTGGTAGCGCACCAACATAGGTACGACGATGGCCGCGAATTTCAGCCTCGTCGTGGACACCGCCAAGCGAAATACGGGCGAACTTGCGTCCAAGCGCTTTGGCAATCGAGTAACCGAGCGAGGTCTTACCAACACCCGGCGGGCCGATGAAACACAGGATCTGGCCCTGGCTCTCGCTTTTCGTCTGTCCACCACGATTGGCACGCTGTAACCGTAATTGGCGCACGGCAAGAAACTCAATAATTCATCGAGAATGCTGCGCGTCACCTCGATATCGAAAACATCCTCGCTGCGTTCCGTCCAAGGCAGGGCCAATACCCAGTCGATATATGCACGAATGACACTGACCTCGGCAGATTGCGCTGAGGTACGCTCCAAGCGGTCAATCTCTTTACGCACTTTGGCCGCGACCTCGGTAGGTAGCTTCTTTTCCTTGAGCTTCTCGCGCAACTCATCTGCCTCGGAAGACGTTTCCATGCCTAGCTCTTCCTGGATCGCGCGCAACTGTTCCCGCAGGTAAAATTCCTTCTGTGTACGATCTACCTGCGAGCGCACACGGCTACGGATCGTCGTTTCGAGTTCGAGAATTTCAATCTCGTTACCGATGATGACACAAATCTTCTCCAAGCGATCCATCGGAGCGAAGGTCTCCAGCAGATCCTGTTGCTGCTGCATATCGGTGACAATGTGTGCGGCCAGGGTATCAGAGAGGCGAGCAGCCGTTTTCAGAGCGATGATCGAATTAATATCCTCTACCGAGAAGCGGCGACTGAGTTGAGCATAGCGTTCAAATAAATTGGTGGCATGACGGACGAGAGCATCGGCCTGTGTCCCTTTCACTTGCTCTTCTTCTGAGAGGTTGACATGGACGCGCATAAATGGCTCCATGTCCAGGTACTCGGTAATCTCGACGCGGCTAATACCACGTACGAGTACCTGCAAACTGCCGTCTTGCTGGCGGTGCATTGTTGTTACTTCGACCAGCGCTCCAATCGCATAGATGTCCTGTGCTTGGGGGTCGTCGATCTCTGCATTGCGTTGTGTAGCAGCGATCAAAGTATGATCGGGGCGCATCATCGCCTCTTCAATAGCGCGTACCGACTTCTCGCGGGCAATCGGTAATGCGAGGCGGTTATGAGGGAACGCAACGGTATTCTTCAACGCCACCAGCGGATAGATTTCTTCAGGTTCCTGTACTATATCATGGCGTTCTTGTTCACTCATTGGCTCCCACCTGTCTATCCTGTTTGGGTGCTTCAGGAATTACACAACTTTTTACAACAAAGCTGATAAGTCTGCATCAGGCAGACTCATCTTCAGAGTAGGCTGTTGTCCTATCTGTGCGTGTTACTAGCAATGGCTTATTGTGCGAGGTGATCACATCCCCGTTGATAATTACTTTCTTGATATCAGCGCGAGATGGAATTTCGTACATCACATCGAGCAACACATCTTCGATAATTGTACGCAACCCGCGTGCTCCGGTGCGCTGCTTTAACGCGCCTTCTGCGGCTGCATCTAACGCCTCATTGGTGAAAACCAGGTCCACGTGATCCAACTGCAAGAACTTCTGATATTGCTTGACGATCGCATTTTTCGGCTCGGTCAAAATGCGCACCAGAGCGGCCTTATCCAGTGGATCTAACGAGACGACCACGGGGAGGCGTCCCACAAATTCGGGGATCAAACCATATTTAAGCAGATCATCGGGGATAAGCTTGGCCAGAATAGATTCTTCTTTTTCTTGCTTCTTTTCCTCGCCCTGCTTCTTACGGAAACCTATCGACTTGTTACTACCCAGACGTTGCTCGACAATTTTATCTAGGCCTTCAAAAGCGCCACCACAAATGAATAGGATATTGGCGGTATTGATCTGAATGAAGTCCTGATGAGGATGTTTACGTCCACCTTGGGGCGGAACATTGGCCACAGTCCCCTCAATAATCTTGAGTAGCGCCTGTTGCACACCTTCGCCGGAGACATCGCGGGTAATCGAGGGATTATCTGATTTGCGGGCGATCTTGTCGATTTCATCAATGTAGACAATACCACGCTCGGCGCGTCCGACATCGAAATCAGCAGTCTGGATGAGACGCAAGAGAATATTTTCCACATCTTCACCGACATAACCAGCCTCAGTCAGTGCGGTGGCATCAGCAATACAGAAGGGGACATCCAGAATCTTGGCTAAGGTCTGGGCAAGCAACGTTTTACCGCTACCAGTTGGCCCCATCATAAGAATATTACTCTTGCCCAGTTCTACATCATCGATCTGCATGCCCACATTGATACGTTTATAGTGATTATACACTGCAACCGACAATGTCTTTTTAGCGCGCTCTTGCCCGATAACGTAGTGGCTCAATTGCTCATAGATCTTTTTTGGTGTAGGGATCTTGCCTGTCTGCAAACGAGGCTTGGCAACGGTGGCTTGCTCTTCCTCGATGATTTCTCGACACAGATCGATACATTCATCGCAGATATAGACACCGCCGGGGCCAGCGATCAGGCGTTGTACCTGATCCTGGCTTTTGCTGCAAAAGGAGCAGCGATATGTAGTTCGCACGTTTTTTGAGTTTGCCACGTCTGTCACCTTTCCTGCTGCACGCCTGCATCTGATAGTCGCATTATTACTCTACTGCCTGAACTGGTTCACTGGCTTCTTCAGGTGGAGGTGTTGCTATTGCAGACTCCCCGGCAGCTTCTGATGTCATATCTTGCGCCTCATCGCTGGCTGCTTCAGCTGCCTGGGCGGCTACCAGCGCGTTATCTATGGAGGCTACTTCTTCTTCTTCAGATGTTGCAAGTTCACTTTCTGGGTCAGGGCCAGCAACCAGATCCACCAGGAAATTCAGCGTCTTTTCACGTCGATAGTTAATGGCTAGTGCACGCACCTGGTCTTCTGTATTCGGCAAGGGCTGACCTGCCTGACTGTAGAGCTGAAGAACTGCTTCGATTTCTTGTGGATCAATGCCGATATGCTCTTGACGTGCCACCGCATCCAGCATGAGTTGACGCTTGACACTCTTTTCGGCATCGGGTCGCATACTCTGGAGATACTCTTCGTGTGTCGTGCGGGCCATCATCAAATACTGGTCAAGGGAGATATGCTGTTGCTCCAGCAGGTGTGAGAACTGGTGGAGCATGTCTTCAGCCTGGGCGTCGATTAACGCAGGGTGGACGACAAACTCTGACTCGTCAATAATCGCATTGACAATGTTGTCACGTAACTCATTGCGTGCACGACGCTTTTTGTTTGCTAGCATGTCGTCGCTAAGAAACTTGCTATAATCTTCTAGTGTAGCATACTCACCCTCCGAGGCTTGTACTGCAAAGGCGTCATCTAGTGCCGGAAGTTGCTTGGCTTCAACCTTATGCAGTGTCACCTCGTAGTGTGCTTCTTGCCCTGCTAGCTTCTCGTTGCCATAGTCGGTGGGGATCGTCGTGGTGAAAGACTTGCTCTCACCTGCTTGCATCCCAACGATATGCTCATCCATGCCACTAAACAGGCCGACGCGCTCATTTGTCAATTCAAAGGGATTGTCCTGCAAGTCCGAAACGTTCTGCTCACCTACAGTCAACTTCAGATTAACGGTCACTCGATCACTATACTCGGCTGAGCGCTCAACGCTCTGCCAAGTAGCCGCGCGATTGCGCAAACGTTCTAGCTCTTGATCGACCTCTTCAGAAGTCACAGCGGGTTCCTCGCGCTCGAAATGTAATTGTCTATAATCGCTCAGCTCGACCGGAGTGATGATAGGAACAGTAATCATAAAGTGGTAGGGCTGTCCTATCTGCAAAGAGGGAGCGTCAAGTTTTGGCTGGGTAATAGGCGTCAGCTCATGTTCCTTTAGCGTATTGCGATAGATCTCCGAAATCAGCTCATCGAGACCTTCCTGATAAATTGCTTCTTTTCCTACCTTGCGCTCAACGATAGAACGTGGAGCCTTCCCACGGCGAAAACCCTGGACATCGATTTGTTTGACTATCTTACGATATGCCTTCTCTGAGGCCTTTTCCATCTCGTCCCAAGTCACATCTACTTCAAGGACGGCCTCGCTGTTTGGCAGCTTTTCAACAGAGACCTTCACAGTTCCTCCAACAGCTTTCTTGTTATTTTTATAGTTATTGTGAACCCGATAATACAGGCAAACACTACTTAATGGTCAATAGACAAGTGGGGAAGTACAATGAAGCAAACACACTTGGAGACCACCCCCACAACAGCGTATTACGTAGTTGAAACCTTGCACAGAAATCGTTGTGATTATTGCAGTCTCGTGTGGGTTGCTCTGCACTTGCCCACAGAAGGTTAACCTTAATAGGCAACACCTCTGTCTAGACAGGTTGGAGCGGGAGACGGGGATCGAACCCGCGACTTTCTCCTTGGCAAGGAGATGCTCTACCACTGAGCCACTCCCGCGGCGTATACCTTGCGGTCTCAATGGGCGGTGAGAGACTCGAACTCTCACGGTTCATCACCAACAGATCCTAAGTCTGTCCTGTCTACCAATTTCAGCAACCGCCCGTTAAAATGGGACCTTACAAAGTTCCCACTTGTGGATAATACATCAGCAAGTAACTTGCTGTCAAGACAATTTTCTACATCTCCCATTATGGCTACTGGTTTTTCTCTACATTCTTCAGCGTCAGAAGTGTTGACAAGCAGCATGACAGCTCGTAAAATTTTGTTGTTAAAGATTGTTTGATATACGAGTCAAGTATATATGGGGGGGGGATGAAGTCTCTTACTGCTGACGGGATAAACTCTCTATGAGTGCTAATGAAAAGGATGAGGCTGTGAAGGCAGCTCACCGGCAGTATTTGCTGGGTGTCAGTTATCGTACTGCCACTGATGGTGAGCGACAGTCCAATCTAGAAAATGCTATTGTTTGCTTTAAGGCTGCATTAGACGGCTATAAAATAGATACATTTCCTCAAGAATGGGCCAGGGCGCAACACGATCTTGGTGTCGCGTATCGCTCATTGCCTGCTGGTGATCGTCAATTACATTTGAAGAAAGCTATTGCCTGTTTTCAGTTCGCGCTGGAGGTCTATACACGGGAGACTGTTCCTCTTGCATGGGCTGATACTCATTATCAGCTGGCCCTCAGTTACTTTGCTATGCCGACGCATGAGCCACTCATCCCACTACAAAAGGCGTTACATTCTTTGCAGGCAACGCTGAAAGTCTATACGCGGGAGACTTTCCCTAAACAGTGGGCTGATGTTTATCATAGCCTTGGTGATCTCTATTGTCTGTTGCCCAGCGATGACCGCTATACGCTGTTGCAGAAGGCGATTGCGTGCTACGAGACAGCGTTGCAGGTGTACACGCCTGAGTGTTTCCCTGAAAGCTGGGCGGCGGTGCAGCATAGTCTGGGGAATGTCTATACCTTCTTGCCAGCTGGAGACCACCATGAGCATCTGCACCAAGCTGTGGCCTATTATCAGGCTGCTTTGCGTGTCAATACGTACGATGCGTATCCTCAGCATTGGGCTGATACCATGTATAGTCTGGGCAATGGGTATCGTAAGCTAGCAGAGTATGAAGGTGATCACTATCTGCAAGAGGCGCTGGCTTGTTATGAGGCGGCGGTGTGTGTGTATTCCCAGGCGACGACGCCGCTACAATGGGCCGCCGTGCAGAACAATCTGGGGATTACGTATAATCTGCTCAATAAAGGCAATGAGCAATCTGCTTTAGAGCGAGCGCTCTCCTGTTTTCGCGCGGCGCTGGAGGTTTATAGCTACGAGGAGTCGCCTTTTGAGTGGGCGAAGACGCAAAATATGCTTGGCCTTACCTATCTCGATCTAGCCAGTGGCGATCAGCAAGAAAATTTGCAGCGGGCCGTTGCAGCGTTTGAAGAGACCTTGCGTGTCTACACTCGTCAGGCGTTTCCGCTAGGTTGGGCCACAGTTTTACAGAATCTCGGTAGTGCCTATTATAATCTGGCTGGGGACGACTATCAGGCGCATTTAGAGAAGGCAATTGCGTGCTATGAAGGGGCATTGCAGGTGTATAATCGCAAGGCATTTCCTCTAGATTGGGCCAAGGTTCAGAACAGTATGGGCAGTGCGTATTTTGCGTTGACGAGTGGAGACCGGCAGAAGAATATGCAACAGGCCATTGCCTGCTATCGTGCCGCGCTCCTGGTCTACAACTGTGAGCAGACACCCAAAGAATGGGCTTTGACGCAGCATAACCTTGGCAACGCTTATAGTAATGTGCAGGGAGAGCGTCGGCAGGAATATCTGGAGCGGGCGATTGCATTATATCAAGCGACGCTCAAAGTCTATGGACCTGAGACCTTTCCTTTTGAGTGGGCGGCCAACCACTACAATTGTGGCCATGCCTACCGCGAATTGATGCGGGGCAATCGCCGGGGTAATCTAGAGAATGCTCTGACCTGCTATGAGCATGCGCTACAGATCTTTACTACACTGCATATGGATGAATATGTGCTTGGTGCGCAGGAGAATATGGAGAAGGTGCGGGAGATGTTACAGGGGCTAGCATAAGCCGTACGGATTGTTGTATGAAGATGTTTATTAAGAGTATGCTTTGGAGGGTGCTATCATGGCAACATTTCCACATCGATCACCTATGACAGTAGAAGAATATTTTGAGCTTTGTCGTAATAGTCCAGATATCCGCTATGAATATATTGATGGACAAGCTGTGATGCTTGCTGGCGGCACATTGAACCATGCCAGAATTGCCAAAAATATCATTGTCGCGCTTGAAAGTTTCTTACACAATCGCGCCTGCCAATCATTCACCTCGGATGCTATTGTAAAGGTTCCATCTGGACGCTATGTCCTGCCAGATGTCACCATCAGCTGCGATGAACGCGATCATGAAGATAACGAATGTCTTTTGTACCCATGTGTGATTTTCGAGGTACTTTCCCCAGCTACAGAAACTTTTGACCGAGGACGCAAGTTTGCTTTTTATCAGGAATGCTCAACTATTCGGGAATATGTGCTGGTCAGTTCACAGGAGTTACGGGTTGAGGTTTTTCATCGTGAGAATGAGCATATGTGGACGTATCGGGTGTTTAGGCAGGGTGAGGAGGTCTGGTTGCTGAGCTTGGATGTGAGGTTGAGTGTGAGGGATATTTATAGGAATGTGGTGTTATGATGGGTTCATTTCATGGACATCACTCTTTCCTATCTAGTGTTTATACAAATTGTAAGAAGTCTTTCTATTAGCAATCTCTAGTAAAACAGTGTAAACCAGGATGAGTCTTGTAACCCGTCATCAACCCGTCACTTCTACTTGACTTCTGAAGGGTGTCCTTAAAAAACGGAAGCGAGCTAGACTGAAGGCTTGCCCACTGTTAATGTGTAGACTATAATAGCGAAAGAGTCTACAAAAATGAAATACTATCAGGCGAAAGGCAACCTTTGATGACAAATATGTTGTTACGCGCAGTGAGAAAGCAGAATGAAACTTGTGCCTACGTAGGACATTGCCCCTACAATGGACGATTCTCGATTGGCAAAGTGCGTTCGTTCCATTGTAGGGGCAATCCCTTGTGGTTGCCCTGTGGCGGCAACGTAGGGCTTATTTCACTGGTATTGTCCCTTGTGGTTGCCCTGCGGCGGGGTATACTTTAGCGCTTACTTTTGCCAGCAGACTCTCAATGCTCTGCTGCACATTTGTGAACAGGATGAGCGTCGGAGTACCCTGGATCATCTGCTGGACTGTCACCAGTGGGTTCTGGTCAACATTCATCTTTGCGAAACGCAACTTCCCGTGATAGGTGTCACTCAATCGTGCAAAGATCGGGGCCAGCACGCGACAGGGCGGGCACCCATCAGCTGTGAAATCGACGATCACTGGCAGCGTCGAGTTGAGCACGCACTGCTCAAAATCCTGATCACTCACCAGAAACAAGTTGGGATGATTTTCCACCATCATTTACTTTCCATTCCTCTCGGCAAAACTTGTCATGCTTTGCAATAGACTGGCCGATCACATCTTTATCGGCTACAATGGAGTGTACTTGTTAAAGTGAACTTTAAGTCAAGAGCAAAGAAGGCCCAAAAAGAGCATATGACAGAACTCACCATCAGCGAAGTAGCCCGGCAAGCGGGCCTGCGCGCTTCAGCCATTCGTTACTATGAAAGCGTGGGACTCCTACCGCCGCCACAGCGTGTCAGTGGACAACGGCGCTATCACCCTGATGTTCTGCGCAGGCTAGCATTTATTCAGGCCGCCCAGGCAGTTGGCTTTAGTGTGGCTGAAATGCAGACGCTCCTGCATGAACTGGGCGGGAATGTGCCGCTCTCCGCGCGCTGGCAAAGCCTGGCACAACGGAAATTGACCGAGGTGGATGCACTGATTCTCCGAGCACGAAGCATGAAACGTATACTAGAGCATGGCTTGCGTTGTGGTTGCCCGGATCTTGAACAATGCATTGACTGCGTACTCAAGATCCATGGCCAAGAAAATTCGTCTGCTGATAGAATAGAGAAAGATGTGTGAATTGCTTTCAACTATATGAATGTACTGTTATAAGAAAAACTAGTTCTTCCATCGAGGTGCCCATTGAAAGTTCGACTAGACTCTCTCCTCCTAGCCGCTGTCCTCTATGTATTCCTGGCCGCTTGTGGTAGCACTACCACTAGTCCAAGCACCACAACACCTACCGCCGCACCTGTCACCTTGAACCTTTTCGCCGCAGCCTCACTAACCGAATCATTCAACGAGATAGCCACAAACTATCAAGTGGCCCACCCAGGCGTCAAGATCAAGTACAATTTTAATGGCTCGCAAATCCTCGTTCAGCAGATCATCAACGGGGCACCTGCTGACATCTTTGCCTCAGCCGACCAAGCAAATATGAAGAAGGCTAGCGATGCCGGTATGGTTGGCAGTTCGCAGATCTTCGCCAAAAACAGACTGGTCGTGATTGTACCTGTAGATAATCCTGGCAAGATCATGACACTCAAAGATCTGGCCAGAGAGAGTGTGAAGATCGATAGCGCGGCACCTGCGGTTCCTGCTGGCAAGTATAGTCTGCAAGTGCTGGATAATATGGGACAATCGCCTACGTATGGTCCGGCGTATGTCAGCGCGGTCAAAGCCAACTTTGTATCTCAGGAGGAGAATGTGAAGGCTGTGGTGCAGAAAGTCCAGCTGGGTGAAGTGGATGCTGGCTTGGTCTATCTCACTGATGTAACAACACAGGTTGCTAGCAAATTGAAGATGCTGGACATTCCTGATAACTTTAACGTCATTGCGCAATATCCCATTGCCATCGTAAAGAACTCCACACATGCTACTGAAGCCCAGGCTTTTGTGCGGTACCTGCTTGCGACGCAGGGGCAAGCTGTATTGCAGAAGTATCATTTCGTTAGTGTGAACGGTTGAGGAAGTTCTTGACGCGCTGGCCCTTCAGAATACTGGTGGGTCTGCTAGCGAGCCTTTTTTTGCTCTTTTTAGGCGTGCCATTGGCTTCATTATGCTTTCATGAGTCGCCAGCGCTGATCTGGCATGAGATACAGCAGCCGGATATGTTACTAGCGCTTCAACTCAGTTTGCTGACGACAACCCTCAGCACCTGCTTTGCATTCGTCTTTGGTCTGCCTGTCGCGTATGTGCTGGCTCGGATGAACTTCCCTGGTCGCAATGCGCTAGAGACGCTGGTGACATTGCCGACCGTCCTGCCTCCGGTTGTGGCGGGCGTGGCATTGCTGCTCACGTTTGGGCGTATGGGTCTGTTGGGACACTATCTGCGTCTGTTAGGGATCAGTGAACAGCGCCAAGGCGGGTTTAGAGCAGTTAGATCGTCGCTACGAGCAGGCTGCGTACACTTTGCGCGCTTCCCCCTGGTATACATTTCGCCGTGTTGTGCTGCCGTTAATTCGTCCTGCACTGCTGAGTGGTATTGGTGTAGCTTGGGCGCGTGCCTTGGGTGAATTTGGGGCTACGATTACCTTCGCGGGCAATTTTCCCGGTACGACACAAACGATGCCTATTGCCGTTTATCTTGCCTCTGAGAGCGATCTGGATAAGGCTATTGCGCTGGCGGTGGTTTTGTTGGTGGTGTCGTGTGGGGTGTTGTTGGTTTTGTGAGTGGGGCGTGTTATTGATAAATAGTCATGACTTTTTATCAATAACACGCCCCACAAGGTTGCCTTTTTGGACGCTCACAACGGAGAGAAGAGAGGCCCCTTGTTCTATTCTCTATCGCGTTCTGCTTCAGCGAGTGCGAGCCGAGCTTCATGCGTATCCTGCGCCAGACTGACCTTGATTACCAGTGCTTGCAACTGCTCAGGATCGTGTATGCCCTCTATGTACTGTCTGGTCAGATTGAGCAGATCAGGAAAGCGTCCTTGGACAATCGTCAGGATGATCTGACGATCGCGGGCTAATTCTTGCTTTCTTGCTTGTTCTGTCCCCCGCTGGATACCTTGTTCAACGCCTTGTTCAACGCCTTGTTTAACACCTTGTTCAACACCTTGTTTAACACCTTGCTCAATGCCCTGTTTCAGCCCTTTCTTGACGCCTTGGACCATCCCTTTGCGCAAAATGTCCTGATACACTCTGGAGTCTTCCAGAATATAATCACCAAACATAGTGAATCTCCTTAGCATTTGCTCGTATTCGACATCACCTGTAAACACAAGACCTGCAATAATTTGACCGAGTGGTAGCAAGTTCCATTGCCCTGCTGTTGCAATCCCTTCAATCATTTGATCAACCACTTCCAGCTGCTTGCCGTCCTCTGTTAATGGAAGTAGCGGATACAGGCCAACCAAGCCGGATTGCAGAAGCTCTTGAGCCGCTATCTCCCACAGCTTAATGGTCATATAGTGGAAAGTCAGAATGGTCTGACCATCTGGCAATGCCCACCTTAACGGCGACTTCTCTGTTATCGTATCATCTTGACGCAAATAAATGACGCAAGAGATGATATGGCACTTGTGCTCCCTCGTTGCCAGCACGTTGTATTCTAGAAGACGCTGAGCCATCTTTGTATCTTTCTTGCTTTGGAATTCGATATGCAACAATACCCTTTCATTACCTTGCACAACGTCCAGTAGCACATCCGCTTCTACCGTCCAATTCTTGAGTTCTGTGCCCAAGGCCGCTTTGTGCTCAGCATCCTTCAAGACGAGTGAGACAAAGTCCTGTGGATTGGCCTTGATCAGTCGCTTCAACGTATCGTCCCAGATTTTTTTGACAGTTCTCTCTTGCAAGAACATCCCACCTCTCTTCGTGAAGCACCTATCTACCTATTTGTTTCTAAGTATAACATAAAACTGTCAATTTGCTTATATTCAATACTTTTATACTATACTAGCGAAGTATTTGAATATATTGTATACAGTGTGCTGTCTGGCAACGGGCACACTAGTGCAGGATCCCAAAACGTTTTGGGGAATGGGAGCATTTGGGGACACCCCAAACCCCGAAAGGCGAGGCTTCGCCAAATGCCACCCCCAATCCCTATTGGCTCTTGTGTTTTTGCACTAGGCAGCACAGTGTATCCTTTGTGGTCAATACGGCTCAAACAAGAGTGGGATTATCCTATGAGATACTCCCCTTCAGCGTCGCCAGAAATTCCATATTATTGCTCGTCTTTAACATATGTTGCAACAGAGCCTCCATCGCCTCTAGCGAACTGCGTCCGGGCTGATCGGCCAGCGTAGAGAACATACGGCGCATAACGACGACTGCACGCAACGTCTTTTCGTCAAGCAGGAGTTCTTCGCGGCGGGTACTGGAGAGGGAGATGTCGAGAGCGGGGAAAACACGTCGTTCGGCAAGTTTGCGGTTGAGCACAAGTTCCATATTGCCTGTGCCTTTGAAGTCTTCGTAGATCACATCGTCCATACGGCTTCTGGTATCTACCAGGTAAGTGCCAATGATCGTCAGGCTTCCCCCTTCCTCGATCTTACGTGCGGCACCGAAGAAGCGCTTGGGCGGGAAGAGTGCACTGGGATCGAGACCACCGGAGAGTGTGCGACCGCTGGGTTGCACAGCCAAATTATAAGCGCGACTCAGACGCGTGATACTATCCAACAGGATCACCACGTCACGGCCACCTTCAACCAGACGTTTAGCGCGTTCGAGCACCATTTCTGCAACGCGCGTATGAGCTTCCGTAGGCTCATCAAACGTCGAACTGATCACCTCAGCCTTCACCGAACGTTTCATGTCGGTGACTTCTTCTGGACGCTCACCGATCAGAGCAATCATCAGGTGAACATCATCGTAGTTTTCAGTAATGGAGTTGGCAATGGATTTGAGGAGCATCGTCTTACCAGCTTTGGGTGGGGAGACGATCAAGCCGCGTTGTCCGCGACCAATAGGAGCAACCAAGTTAATAATACGACCGGAAATGTTAGAGGAACCTGTTTCCAGATTGAACATCTCGCGTGGCGAAATAGGTGTCAACACCTCGAAATGTGGACGCCTTTTCGCTATTTCAGGATCGACCCCGTTAATGGCCTCCACGCGCAACAGACCATAATATTTCTCGTTGTCTTTCGGAGGACGCACTTGGCCAGAGACCATATCGCCGGTACGCAAGCCAAAGCGCCGGATCTGTGATTGTGACACATACACATCCATGTTGCCTGGTAGGAAACGCTCTTGGCGGAGAAAGCCAAAACCATCTTCCACAATCTCCAGAACACCGGCGCTAAAAATGTTTCCTTGCTGTTCCGTATTGGCTTGAAGAAGTCTGAAAACGAGGTCTTGTTTTTTGAGGCTACTGTAGCCGGAGAGTTCGAGGTCGCGAGCGAGGTCGCGTAACTCCGGTAGGGTTTTGAGTTCTAATTCTGCTATGTTCACGTTGCGTAGGGCGAAGCAATGGTTTGCTTGAGGAACACGCCCATTCTCCTTTCTGCGTTGAACCAGATAGTTCGGTGGGAAAAATTTTACAAATGCTTGAATGACTTGCGGCAACAGGTAGCTTTGGTGAATGTTAGAGGTGCCAGCCAATGAACCAAAGATTGTGTACAACACTACGACCATACTTGGTAGAAGTGGATCTACTGGTGCGCGGTACATCACTTCGGAGCTAGCATGAATATACCATATGCATGATAGGATGTCAAGGGTAGCAACTACATGCAAGTGGTAAGTTAAACGTCATCTTGTCTGCATAGACGCACAGTTACAGGCCAGAACTATCTTAGTTGATGGCTACATTGAGTGGAATGCTAAAAGCCGGTAAGGTCTGCCTGACCAGTCTTACACCACATATTATAGAATATATACCAATGTTTGTCAATCTTCCCTGACGAATGGAGTGCACGTCATTAGATCCTGCTTGAGCGGAGGTTAGTTTCTACTTAAAGGCTCGCCAACGAGCATAAAACAGACCATTTAGCCTATGTCTACGTGTCTTATTTCCTTTAATCTCTCTCGTGTAAAGAATAGATTACTGACACTGCCCACTCAAAAGAGACGGGGATTCTTTCTTCATCCATCGAACTTGCTACTGGGCCATTTCTAGCAGAGCAGTAGAGGTTCGGTGTCCAGAAGCGTTTTACAGGGCAGGCCTGTCTGTTTCCGAGGGCCCCTCGGTACAGCCTCGATTGGACGAGAGAGCTTTTTCCAAGATGTTGAGTGCCGCGTTTTGATCGCGATCCATCACTAATCCACAGGAGGGACAGATATGCGTGTGCACACTCAAGGTCTTCTTGACCCGTGTGCCACAGCCAGAACAATCCTGGCTGGTGTACTGCGGTGTCACTGCAATGACTGCAATATTATGCAGGAATGCATAGTACTTGAGCCATTGCAGGAAGATCCCCCAGCCTGCGTCTTGGATCGATTTGGCGAGTTTGCGGTTGCGAACCAAGTCGATCGTGTCCACATGGAAGGAACACCCATTCATCCCCGCCTTAAAAGGACGGGGCTTTCTGATCCGATGCTGTAAGGAGGGAGTAATCATGAACAGTACCATATGCGTCAGGACTGATTCGTTAGCTTTGGGTACGCCGGATTTACACTGTGATACACCATATGCGCCATCCATGACTGATAACTCATATGCAACTGTACCCATGGAAGTGGTAAGGCCGGTAACTCTAGCTCTTGACGAGGAGGAGCTCCATTCCTCTTTTGAATATGCATTGCGTGAACGTAGCAGTGCTCTGCAAGTGGGCCTATACGATCCTGAAGGCTTGGCCGTCAGTGAACAGAGGCTTGCTTGCACACACGACCAGATGTATTATGCACAACCTCTTGCAAGGTCGTTAGTATGTATGAGTATCTGGCAACGTTATGTTATCTACTTGGGGCTAGCGTTAAGTTTGATGCTAGTCGGTTTCGATGTCATGGGTTTGTTAGTACTGCACATGCGCTAAGCTGTACAGGAGGGCTTCCCTATTTGTGTCCTGCCTAATGACATCTGACAAATTTGGGTCTGACAAACGTTATCTTAATAGAAGGTAGTTGTAGCGCTGATAAAAAGGGAATGGATTGATGCAAAGTTTTGTTCTCATTAGAGTAGAGATCTCACTTGGCATCATATCCTGGTAGGAGGGTAAGTGCAAAAAAGTTCAAGAAGAGCATACAGTTCAACATCCCAGGAGGGGGGGACCGCCAATGTCACGGCGGCGGTTGGTATGGAAGAGACTGATGGGCGTCTGCGCGCCAGAAGAATCTCGCTCTTCACACATACCGTGATGTGGATGACTGGGCTGATCTGTTTTGCTTTCCTGGTGGGAACGCTTGCTCAGGCATGGTCAAATAGTCAATTGATGCAAGATTTGCAGACTGCCAAGGCACATCTCCAACAATTGCAGGCCCATAATCAGTACCTGAAACAGTTGGAGAAAAAATATCAGGACCCAAACGTTATAGAGAGTGAAGCACGTCAGCAATTAGGGTATATTCGTCCTGGCGAACATCCTGTAGTGGTGGTTGGTACGCAGGACCGTAACCAGCAAAGTACACAGGCTCACAAGCCAGCAGAAAGGTCACAGGGCTTCTGGTCAGACTGGTGGAATACCTTTTTTGGTGATTAAGCTTAGAAAAAGTACTAATTGCTTGACTAAATTAGTATCTTCTCGCTATACTATCTTCAATAGATGTTGCTAAGAAATGTTAGCTCCTTGCAAAGGTGTGTTGAAGCACGCCAAATTTGCCCACACTTGTGCGAGCAGTTAAGAAAATGCAACCTTAAGGAAAAACGAGTGAAACAACAACGTATTTGTACTGTACCAACCCTCATACTTATGCAGCTCCAGTACTGGCTGGAGCTTGTTGGGTTTGTACTTACAAAGAGGCGTTTTGTTGTGTGAATGATCAGAAGATCAAGCGGAACGCATAGATGTAAGTTTCAGCGTTCCGCTTTTTTTATTCTCAAAAATCGAGAGCGATCTCACCCTACTATTGAAGGAGTGACTGGTAATGCGTCCGTTAATTGGAATCCCTTGTCATGCAGGGGTTGGTGCTTCGTCTGATCGACCCATTTTCTATAATAATAAAGCCTATATAGGTGCAGTGGAACGCGCTGGTGGGGTGCCGATTCTTATTCCGATCTTAGATGATCTGAACGGATTACAGACATTGCTTCCTCGCTTAGATGGTCTACTGCTTTCTGGTGGAATCGACGTTGATCCTCGCCATTACCAGGAGGAACCTCATCCGATGTTGGGTGAGACCAATCCTGAACTCGATGAGTTAGAGTTGGCCCTGGCACGCTGGGCTATGAATGAAGATATGCCAACCCTGGGCATTTGTCGAGGTATGCAATTACTCAATGTTGCGAGAGGCGGAAACCTCTATCAAGATCTGGCATCACAATATCCTGGGAGCCTGAAGCATCCCAACTGGGAATTACCGCGCAATACTGTGGTTCATAAAGTGTCGGTTGAGTCTGGTAGCCGGATGGCAGAGATTCTGGGCACACGCGAGGTGAGCGTGAATAGCCTTCATCATCAGGGAGCCAAAGAGCCAGGTAACGGTGTCGTTATTAGCGGTCGCGCCGAAGATGGTGTTGCAGAGCTGCTGGAGATCCCAGAACATCGCTTTATGCTGGCCGCTCAATGCCATCCTGAAGAAATGTATGCAGATGAACCAATGTGGGCGCGTCTCTTCCATGCATTTATTGAGGCGTGTGCTAAGCCCGTTGTGAGGCAGTTTGTCATCTCGCATAAGCTGCCCGCAGTGGCTGTGTAACAAGACGCAAAAAGAGTAACGCCTCAGCGGCAAGGCACGCGCCGCAGAGCACCCATAAAGGATGCCCCTACAATGGTACGAACGCGCATCACAGGCTGATCCGTACCATTGTAGGGGCATCCTTTATGGGTGCTCTGCGGCTGAGTTACGAGCGAATCTCTTCCAGCATGGAGAGATTGATGAAGAGATCACAGCTCTGACGGAGTGTGGCGGACATCGCTTCGTCAAATGCTGCTACCTCGACACGTACGCCGTGATCGGAACAATAGTCCAGCATCGGCATGAAGTCACTATCCCCACTCACCAGGACGATGCAGTCAACTGAGCGACCATCGACCAAGCGTACAACGTCCATACAGAGATCCAGGTCCAGATCAGCTTTCTTCGCACCACTGGAAAAGGTTTTATAATTCTTCGTCGTGATACGGTAGCCAAGTCCTTTTACTGCTAGCAGGAACATTTGCTCGTCGCCCGCCTGGGGACTGGTGGGGCAGTAAGCGTGCGCCCGAATCAGACGACGGTTTCCGCGCAGGAAATTGAGCAGTTTGCCGAAGTCAACCGAGATACGCAAGGTGCGAGCAGAGTAGAGCAGATTTGCCACATCGACAAACACACCGACGCGCTCCGTCGAGGGAAATGGTGGTAATGTGACGGAAACATTCGTTGGTGCCTGGCTACTGCGATGTAGTTCAGCCACCATACGGTCGGTCTGTGTCTGCAATGCTTGCACCATCACATTGGCCAAGTGATTCATTGATGCCGTGGAGACTGTACCTTCGTGGGTACGTCCAGGATAAGCTGGCGTCGCACGTTGCAATTCACTGCGTGTGCCGCGTCCTTCGCGTGTC
>VBJK01000236.1 GCA_005879655.1 Chloroflexota bacterium
AGCAACGCATCCAGACCAGGAAGATGCCCCTGAAACTGTGCGCAAATACGTGCGTTACGGAGCCAGTCCACGTGGCCTGCAAGCGCTGATCATGACTGCTAAAGTACGCGCCTTGCTCGAAGAGCGCTACAACGTCTCAACCGAAGATCTGCAAGCCGTAGCGTTGCCTGCGTTACGTCACCGTTTGCTACTCAATTTCGATGGGTTAGCTGATGGTGTTACACCGGAAGAATTAATTGAAACTGTGATTACGGAAGTGGAGACGGGATAAACCTACCTTCATTTCGTGCTATCCGGTCCCCAACATTGCCAGCTGTCGGGTTTACTGTGGTCTACGAGATTTGCAAGTGCAAAAGGATTTCCAGTCACCTGCTGGCAGGCAATATCCATAGAGATGGGTAACAGATCGGTACCCTGCTTACAGGACCAGTCGTAAGCGTTTGGAGGTCCATCATGCTTTGGCATTAATACCAAAGAGCCGCCTGTACTAGCACAAAAAGAATTAAGTGGTATACTCCTTGTAGAAGGTACTGGTTTGGTAATATCCAATAATAAATGTTGTTCTTGAAAACATTGCCAAGTCCAATATCCGTTACGGAAGAGGCGAGCAAGAGTATGTTTGCTATTGGGCTGAAGCATTGTGCAGACCTGATTTACACTCCCGTTTTGGGTTGAGAGTTGTAATGTTTCTCCATTGTTAGATCTGCATGTAATGGTTTGTGTATCCAAACTTGGGATCATATCAGTAAAGGGTTGATTATGGCTGTCGTGCTGGCTTTGACAATAGGTCCGAAAGTGTTCGGGTGTCAAATATCCCAAGAAGAACTGCTTGAAGGTTGTGGGGTCAGAGGGTGGTTGAGGAGCATGAGGGTCGCTGTTGATGGACATGCTCTCCGCATCTTTGTCTACGATCTGCCCTTGAATATTGGCAAGAGGCGTGTTAGAAGATTGAGAGTTGGAGTTGAATTGAACGAGACTGTTGCCCGCTAAGACAAGAAAACTCCTGTGGTTGTTTTCGGAATTCGTCTCAACTGCAATTCCTCCTGTTTGAGTAGTATATGTTTGGTTGTGTTGGATACGAGACTGATAAATTAGCGCACTTGCTCCCCTGAGCAAAATGCCTCCACCATTTCCAGCAGAGATATTGTCCTCTAGAGAACTGTTTGAGATAAAAACAGTCCCTCCGTGCAGAGTCATGCCACCCCCACCCCCTACATCGCTGCCCTCTAAAGAACGTAAGATGTTGTTGGCAGTAATAGAGCTATCATTCTGTATGAATACTTGCCCGTTCAGACTATAAATGCCCCCTCCATTATAGTTTGCTCGATTGTCATGAATTTTGCATTGGTCAAGAATGAGTGTCCCACTCACGTTGGAGATGGCTCCCCCACCATTCTGGAGCGTTTGGTTGTGATCTATCTCGCACTGGGTCAAAGTAAGTGTCCCATTGAGATTGGAGAGAGCACCGCCGTCATAAGCGGAACGCAAGTGTGAGATACGACTATTAATAATAGATAAATTTCCTTGTTCATTTATAATAAATGTAGTATTTTCTATATCATTTCCTTGGAAATCGATATTTCTGAAAGTGACAGTTTTCCCTTGGTGAACGTGAATAGTTATGTCCGGCTTTTGAGGAGTAAAGGTGATTTGGTGGGCCATTGGAGCTTCTATCCTCACATTGATGGGTATTTCCAGATTTTGAGTGAGTTCTATCCTCTCTTGATGGGAGGGGAAGAGAATACAATCTCCGTCTTGTGCCTTACTAAGCATTTTACGGAATGAGCCAGAAGCATCATTTTGACCACTGGTGACAGTCAATCTATGCCGACAAGTCAGTGAGGGTGCTTCTGTGCTCACAACAGGTGGTTGAAGGGAAAGTGGGGATTGTTTATCAAGGATGCTTCTTCCTACCCAAGATAATGATGCAGCTAGGAGCATACTTACGAGAATAACAATGATATATACCATAATCCATTTCTTGGTCGTAGGTAGCGCACCCCCTCTAGGTAGAGATGATGGGGGCGGGCTAAGTATCACCGTTGGTGCCCCGACAGCTGGTGCTTCGGCAGACGCTCGCTTCGCTGAGTTGCTCGCCCGCTGAAGTTCTTCGCAAAACTCAATGACGGAGCCATAACGATCCTCTAGTTTTTTCTCCAAAGTCTTAAGTACAACTTGCTCAACTGCAAGAGGAATCGTCGGATCTTGCTGACAGAGAGATGGTGGAGAAGCATCCATATGTTGTATTAGTAGACTGATGTCATTTCCCTGAAACTCAAAGGGAGGGTGACCGCACAACCACTCGTAAACGACAATGCCTAAAGAGTATTGATCGCTGGCTGGACAGGGTTGGCCCTCTATACGCTCAGGAGCCATATACTCTAAGCTACCAACGAGGATATCTGGCTGTATTGTCATTCGTCGGTCGATGGGAGTAGTGGGATGCAGAAGAACAGCAATACCAAAGTCACTAAGCCATACATCATTCTGTGATCCTAGCAACATGTTCTCAGGTTTGATATCGCAATGAATCACACCTTTTTTATGGTGATGAGCGTATTGGAGGGCATTGGCTATTTGCTTGACATAATCGTTGATCTGGGATAAGGGCAAACGGGAGTCTTCAGGATGCTGCTTGCGTAACGAGCCAAGAGCAGCGTATTCCATAACGTAAAATGGAATGTTTTCCTCGTCCTTGATACCGAAGTCTAGAATAGGCACAATATGAGGGTGCTTCAAAGCTGCGATAATGCGTGCTTCCTCAAGGAACCGCTCCTTGTCTCTTTGTTCAGTTAGATGCGCTTTCCTCAATATTTTAACCGCAGCCAGACTCTTGAGATGAACATGTTCACCTAAGTAAACTTCGGCAAAGCCACCTTTCTCCAGGTATCCCGTAAGTTTGTATGACCCAAAGGTTTCTCCAATCAAGTCTGTCATTGCTTTTTCTCCTAATAAGTCTTTTTATACTCTGATGCATGATTATTTTCAAAACATTCAATCTAAGAGACGAAGAACAATGTAGTAGTACTATATCACCTCAAATTTGTGTAATCTATACATTTAGTCCTAATATACCACTTGTCTCTGTTTTTTGTAGGAGATTACTTCCCCTGTCCTAGATGTTAGTTATTGAACTACGAGTGTCACCGATAGTAATTTTTATGTCTTGAAGGTTATTAAGAACATACGAACTGCACGCAAACGAAAGAGGCGGGACGCTTCAGACCTCCTGTGCAGTCCCCTCTGTGTACAAACATGGCTTGTGGGTTATGCGCGTGGATGAAAGGAAAAAAACCTCTTAGGGACATTTGTATTGTGCGTCCTTTTGGTTCGCTTCTCTGGTCTTTTTCTGGTAGAGTTTGGTGATGAGAATTTCTATAGAGTATACTTGGTTATACCAAATGGGATACATTTAAAAATGTTCTTGAGAAGGCAGAAGAAGCAGGTACAAATAAGCGCTCAGGCTGTCTGCTACCATTTTCTCCACATGGGGAAAATGGTCTTGCAAGGAAACACAAGACTAACTAGAAAGCAGGACTAACAACTCATGCCCGATGACAGCGGAAAAGCTCGCTTCCCCCTAGATGCCGATGTCTTGCAGCGACTCGACAACCTCACGCTACTCACGCGTAGGTCGATGGGAACAGGACACCCCGGACGGCGTCGATCACCGCTGGCAGGCTCCTCCATGGAGTTCTCAGACTATCGGCGCTATGCCCCTGGTGACGATTTCCGCCGCATCGATTGGCGTGCCTATGCCCGCCTGGAACGCCTCTTCTTACGCGTCTTTGAAGCCGAAGAGAATATCACAGTAACGCTACTGATCGATTGCTCCGACTCCATGCACCACGGTACACCAGCTAAAGCTGCACTCGCGTCCTCCCTCGCCGCAGCCCTGGCCTACGTTGCGCTAAAATGCGAAGATCATGTGGTGATGGGAGCACTCACTGATCGGCTCGTTGCCCATCGCCGTATAGGAAGTGGCAAAAACGCAATATGGAACGTAGGCGATTTTCTGCATAAGCTACCACGCTCCGGCAAGACTGATCTGAATAAGGCACTNNCGTGCTGTACGTCAGTTGCACCAGGAATGCGCCCTTTTGCAGATTCTTGCGCCAGATGAGCTTGAGCCAGATATACACGGCGAATTGCGCCTACTCGATAGCGAAGGGCATGGACAGGTTGAAGTCAGCATTTCAGCATCGGTCTTACAAGCCTATCGGGAACGTCTGGCCGACCTGACGCAAAATCTGGCAGCCCTGGCGCATACTTACATGGGGACCTATACTTTAATTGCTAGCGATACCGCCATCATCGATGTTGTACAACGCCTATTGCGACAGATAGCATTGGTTAGATAACCCTGTAAGGACTGAACGCATGAATTTACTCGTTCCAGCGGCGCTTGCATTCGCCGTCATCATTCCAATCATTCTCCTGCTGTACTTCATGCGTCCCAAACGCCAGGAACGTGTTATTGGCAGTACCTTACTCTGGCAACAAGCATTGCAAGATCTGCAAGCCAGCCGTCCCTGGCAACGTCTCTCTATCACACCACTCCTGCTCTTACAACTCTTAGCCGCTATGATCATCGTGCTCATATTGACACGACCAGCGCTCTTTTCCAGTAGTCCCATCAGCGGCAACACGATCATCATCTTGCAGGCGTCGGCCAGTATGCAAGCAACTGACGTAGCTCCAAGCCGTTTTGAAGCTGCAAAAAGCACTATCGCCGATTTTATTGATCAGCTTGGCTCCGGTGATCGTCTCTCGCTGATCACAATGGCTCTCACACCCCAGGTCTTGATCGCCAAGTCATCCGACAAGATACAGCTCAACGCGGCATTGCAACATGCACAGGTCACGAACCAGGATGCCGACCTTGAACAGACGCTCTCACTAGCTCTCTCGTTAGCCGAGGGACATGGACAGGTACAAGTCCTGGTCATTGGCGACGGCCACGTTATGCAGGCCAATCAGATACTGACACTACCTTTCCCCGTTCGCTATCTCTCTATTGGTACTGATACAGCTAATGCCGCTATCTTAGCACTAGCCGGTCGTACGCTTCAAAATACGCACACCGCCTTTGCACAAGTGACGAATTATAGCCGCCAGACACAGACGATGCCCGTCGAACTCTATGCTGACGGACATCTTTTTGGCGTGCAAAGTATTACTTTGACCGCAGGCACAAACGGCTCAGTACAATGGGGGCCACTCCCTCCTACGACACGCTTTCTTCATGCGAGGCTCGTTACACAGGATGCCTTTAAGCTCGATGATGAAGCCTGGTCGATGGTTGGTGGCTCCATACAAGGAAAAGTACTCCTCGTGACCCAAGGGAATATCTTTCTGGAAAAGGCGCTCGTACTACAACCCAACGTCTCGCTCTACGAAACAGTGCCAGCTCAATACTCAGCTACACAACCCTTTGACCTGACTATCTTTGATGGTTTTGTACCACGGACCCTGCCCGCTGGCAATCTTTTCTTTATTAATCCGCCCGCCGGGTCATATCCCTTTGGCATATCGGGCAAAGCCATCGGCGTCAATCACATCGCCATCAGCAAAGACGACAATAATCTACTGGAAAATGTCAACATTGATAGTATTCATACCCTCTACCAGAGCCATCAGCTCGCCCCGGCACCGTGGGCACAGACGGTCATTACAACACCGATGACGCCGCTCTTGATCGCTGGCGAGAACGACAATCGGCGTATCGCTACCCTTGGCTTCGATCTGCACGATACTGATCTACCTTTACAACCTGCCTTCCCTATCTTGATCCGTAACCTGACCAACTGGTTCAGACCTGGCCAGGAGCAAGTCAGGTGACAATTACCAGCCCAGATCAACATACAACGGTGGTTGGCCCCCCATTACCGCCAGTACCGTTCGCAGGCACAAATCAGCCTGGCATTTATCAAGTGACGCAACAGGTGCGTGGACAAGTGCTGAATGGTGCTTTTACTGTCAACTTGTTCAATTCAACGCAATCAGAGCTAGCTCCTGCCAGAGCACTGCCGGTGGCAAATAGTAGTAATTTCACGACCGCTACGATGGGCCTCTCGCACCAGTTACGTGAAATCTGGCCGTGGATCGCCGCATTGCTTCTACTCGTACTTTGCGCGGAATGGTGGCTCTTCAGTAGCAGTTATCGTGTACAAAAATGCGCCGTAGCTCAACAGGACAGACAAGCACAGCGCAACGCTACTGCCCGACGTGACATACTAGCTAGCCCACCTCCGCAAAATACGCTGGCTGCACGCCTACAGCATCAATTGCAAGAACGATATCGACTTGTCAAAAAACGTAGCAGAAGACTTGCCAGGAAGCATCTTCCCCACACAGCCAAGCAGACTGGCAGTAAAACGCAGATCACAAAAGGGGATAAGCATGCTAACCTTTGAACAACCTCTCTTACTTCTGCTCTTACTCCCTGCTTCTGCTCTGGTCTATCTGAGCTGGCAACGTATGGCTCTGCCATTCTCCCCAAGGCAGCGCAACCTGATCGTAGCCAGCCGCCTTGCGCTACTGACACTGATCATTGCAGCACTGGCAGGTGCCTCATGGTCGCAACCAATTACCCAACAAACGACGGTCTTTGTAGGTGACATTTCGGCCAGTACCGCCCCACAACGTGCATTTATGGAAAATTGGATCAACGCGGCCATACAACACAAACAACTTGCTGATCAAGTTGGTATCGTTGCCGTAGGTCGTAACGCCCTCGTCGAACAATCAGTGACATCACTTATCGACTTCTCGCATTTCGAGTCTACACCCGATACAGACTACACAGATCTCGCGGCAGGGCTACGCCTAGCCTCCGCTATTATGCCAGCCAATAGCCAGCGACACATCATCCTGCTCACCGATGGACAACAGAATGTAGAAAATGCTCTGCAACAAGCGCGTCTCTTGCAACAGGAGGGCATCCGGCTGGATATCGTTGCCCTGCCCAATACGACGAGTGCCGAAGCTCGCATCGACGGTATTGATGCACCAACCACTTTACACCGTAACGAAAGTTTTGTATTGCACCTCAAACTCTATAGCAATGTCACACAGTCGGCGACACTGCACCTCTATCTGGATCAGAAACTGATCTCTCAACAAAGCATCCAACTGGTAGGTGGACAACAAGAGCTAAGTTTTCACCTTCTAGCCCCACCACCAGGCTCTCACACCTATCATACAACTATCAGTGCTCCCCTTGATACGATCTATCAAAATAATGAAGCGTCCGCTTATGTCAAGGTACAGGGGCCTCCTCATGTACTGGTGATCGAAGGCAAAGCAGGCAATGGCCACAATATTATTGCCGCTCTGCAAGCAACACAGATGCTGGTTAATAGCGGTACACCCAATGAGGTGCCAACAACACTCGATGGTCTGGCTCGTTACGATAGTGTTATCCTCGTCGATGTGCCCGCGCTAGCTCTGGGCAATACACGCATGCTAACACTACAAGCCTTTGTACGTGACCTCGGTCGTGGTCTGGTAGTGACAGGTGGACAAAATAGCTACGGCGTCGGTGGTTACGCGAATACGCCCCTCGAACAAACACTTCCGGTCAGCATGGACATACCACAACGCAAAGACACACCGGGCATTGCCGTGGTACTCATCATAGAAGATCTGGAAACCAAAGCCTCGGTCAATATCTCTAAAGAAGCTGCTAAAGGCGTCATCAACCTACTTACACCACGCGACCAAGTTGGCATCTCATCCGCGTACGGCAAGCTCACGATCCCTATGCAGTATGTAACGAACAAAGAGGCGATTATAAAAGCAATTGATGCCATGAACCCAAGCGATCCCCCAAGTTATAATCCAGACCTTAGCAATGCAGAACAGGTGCTGTTGCAGACCAATGCCAAGATCAAACACGTCATCCTGCTGGGCGATGGGGACGCCTTCGATAACTATCAACCACAAACACAGAAGATGGCAGGTGAGGGCATTACAATCTCTACCGTTGCCACGAACGCTGGCAGTGTACAAGAACTGGATACCATGGTCAACATTGCTTCCTGGGGCAAGGGACGTTTCTACCGTGCAGACGATCCTACAGCACTACCGCAGATTCTACTAGAAGAAACCCAACAGGCAGCACGGCGTGCAATCATCAATGAACCGTTCGTTCCAGCTATCATCGGCACACATCCTATCCTGAGCGGTTTAAAAGCGCTTCCCAACCTAGAGGGCTACGTTGCTACCACGCCTAAACCACATGCGCAGATGGTGCTCGTCAGCCATCACGATGATCCTGTACTGGCGGCATGGCAATACGGCCTTGGTCATGTCGTGGCCTGGACCAGTGATGCCGAGGGAGTATGGACCAAGGACTGGCTGTCCTGGCAAGACGCCCCGCGCTGGTGGGCCAACCTCGTCACGTGGACATTGCCATCACCCGATAGCGCGTTAAATGTCAGCGGCAAGGTCGTCAATGGCGAGGCACAACTTGCCGTCGATCTGCCTTCCGGCACGCCAATCAATAGCCAGGACCAGCAGCAAGTACAGGCGCATATTGTCGCACCCGATCAAGCGCAGCAGACAATCAATCTGCAACCCACTGCCCCACAACACTGGGAGGGTCACTTTCCCGCGCTACAAACAGGCGCTTACTTCGTCCAGGTCATCTGGCACAATCAGCAGCAAACCAAACAACTGACTGCCACAACGGGCCTGATTGTTCCCTACTCACCCGAATATATTACTGCCGGTACAGATCTACGCTTTCTCGCATTGCTGGCACAGGCCGGTGGTGGTATCCTACTCAACCCCTCGGATAGCACAACGGCCTTTACACAGTCCTTGCCGCCAGTCTCAGCAACGCTACCAATCAGCTTCCTGCTACTGACGCTGGCTGCACTCTTATTGCCAATCGATGTTGCAGTGCGCGTTTGCGCGCAGCCCCGCAGCAGCAAGTGAGCGTAACTACCGCGCACTCGCCCCTAAGCACCATGCGTAACTACCGTACTACGCGCCGTGTACAGACTCGACAACCTAGACCGTCAGCCAAAGATGCTGCCACACCAAACCCAACGACAGCCAGGACAACATCTACAACAGATAAAGCAGAGCAGACGGTGCTGTCTACGACGGAGAAATTACTGGCGGCGAAAAGGAAGCGTGCGCAGGAGAATGAAGAAAATAGGGAAACATAGAATGAGAGAAGCCCCCTCCCTCGTTGCAGGGGACTGATGAAATATAGCAGAAAGCTAACTGAACGTAGTTGCTATTTTAACAAGCATCTGGTCACAATGCAAAAGTATGGCATTCAGATCTGGTGATGAGGGAAGAAGCGTTGGTGCGTGAGCATTAAAACATACCAGCGAGTTTTTCATTGCCTCAACCTCATCAGTAGTGACAATGAAGAGAAGGTCAGGAGGAATTTTGGCTCACAAATCAATCACAGATTGACCTTACCGACATTGGCGTTGCGTCGGTCTTGCCACTGCTAAACTTGATTGCACATTTCCTCTCTCATTCCGACTTTCAGACACCACCGAGAAACCTTTGCCTGCACGGATCAATTGAACATCGGCGTTAAAATGATCCGAGATCAAAGACCCACTTTTCTCACATGCTTGTTTGGCTTGCTCAGAGGCGTCTCACAGCCTGAGAAAAGCAAGATAGCCAAGCAGCATGAAAAGTTGTTGTCGATGACCTACAAACAGTCTCACTCAGCGCAACTTCGCAACAATAGCCTGATGCAGCTCCTTAGTACTGGCAATTATCACAGAGAAACCTTCGCTTAAGCTGGTAATCGGGCGTAAAGGGGACCCCTGTGGATCGCTAATAATGCCGCCAGCTTCCAGCACGATGCCAGCTGACGCAAGGAAGGATTCGCCAGTGAGTATATTGCCAATATCAATGTAGGCATCGTAAGCGCCGCTGGCGACATAGACACTATCCATAGCAGAGCTACCAGTACGGCGTATCATGCCCAAAGTTGGTTCTTCGACCAGGAGCGCCCGGATAGTCTGAGCATCTCGTTTATCTAGATTTAACCCTGTCAGACAGTCTTGCAGTTGCTTGGTAGTGCTCACCTGACAGCGCCGCCCATTACGAAAAGCTCCACCACCTTTTTGTGCAACATAGACTGTTCCACTGAAGAGTTCCCCAACTAATGCCCATTGTACACGCTCAGGTACGACTGGTGCATCGATGGGCAAAACGGCCAGCGCAACCCCTGCGGTCATAATGCCGTGTTCGACGTTAATTGAACCATCAATCGGATCGACAACAATGCGGTAGGCTGGATTGGGAGTGGTGCTGAAGGTTGCTCTTTCTTCTGTGATAATCTCGAAACCATGTCCACTCTCCGTTAAACCATTAATAATAATGTCCTCCGCATCACGATCAAACTGCATGGTCGTATGCTGCGGTGATCGTTGATACACACGTTTATGATCAAGACGTTCAGATTGTGCGTAGACACGCACCTGTCTGAATAGTTGTTCAAGTAATTCTAGCATAGCGTGTCTGATTTCCTATCTTTGCTTAATATGGGCATGATAAGTGAAGATGCCCACAGGCTCTGCTGACAAACATCCTGCTGCAATGTTCGTCTATTTATTATGGTAATTATAACATATGCATAGTTTGGACTCTTTATATAAGAGGATGCGCTTCTTGCTCTGTAAAAACGGCCTGTTGCAAGGCAAAGGGACAATGCTGAACACCTTTTAGCAAACGCTGGCTGGTCATATCAATCGCTAATTCACTCTTGTCACAAGCAATCCAGCGACGGCCAAGGCGTTCAGCAACTGCTGGCGTGACACCGCTTCCGCAAAAACAATCAAGGACCAAGCCATTCTCTTCGGAGGAGGCGAGGATGATACGTTCGAGTAACGCTTCTGGCTTCTGCGTCGCGTAGCCCGTGCGCTCTGGATCACGTTGATGTAAATGGCTAATATCACTCCACACATCGCTGGGCGTGATCAACGAATCTTCATTATAGGCGTAGACTTTCCCGCCAGAACGTATAGTCCAGGTGACACTGCCATCGCTTGTCACCTCTTTACGCATGTGGTTGCGCTTGCTGGGTCCTCGTCGCTCTCCCACTCGTTCACGGTGAAAACAATACTGAGCGGATTTGCTATAGAGCAAGATGGTATCGTGTTTGCGCGCATAGTACTTTTGGAAACGCCCACCAGATTGATAATGCCAGATAATTTCGTTTTTGAAGCCCGCCCCCTCATGACGTGAACTGCTGCCGAATATTTCATCCAGCATGACTTTTACGTAGTGACTTGTACGCCAGTCGAGATGAATGTAGAGGCTTCCTGTTTCTGCGAGGAGTTGGTGGAGGAGTACGAGCGTATCATAGAGCCATTGCAGATAGCTGTCTAGATTGTTATGCCATGTATCGTGGTAGGCGAGTTGCTCGCCAGTGGTGAAGGTACGTCCGGTCATAAAGGGGGGATCAATATAAATCAGGTCAACACTAAAGCGCAACGTTGGCAGAAGTGCTGGCAGGATAATGTTTTTGTCACCCCAGATTAAACGATTATACCACTGAGTCAGTTGAGCAGGTGAGGTGTCGGTCGCTGCCTGTTGCGCAGTATAATAGTGCTTTGTCAATAGTTGATAGGAGCCGCTAGTAGCAGTCTGCCTGTGCGTTGGAAGAACATGCTTGCCTTTCCAGACTAATTCTGCCATCAAAACCTCCTTGCCCTATAAGAGGTAGAGTATGCCTTGTACATTACACTCTAACATAGATTTTTTTCCCTGGCTATAGGCTTTGCTAATAAAGATTGCTTAAGAAGCCTTGGAATGTTGAAACTCCTATCTTAGCTTATTCGTGTATAACGCAGATTAAGCATTCTCTAATACTCCAAATAGGACATGAAGGAGCCAGAATGAAACGTTCGCATAACAACAAGTTTTTAGCCGATAGCTTTAGTCTAAGAGAGCGCGAGCCAGACGATGAGATAGATGCACTTTTTGGTCAACTTGAACAGATCCAGCCGCCAGCATCATTGGCAGAGAACATTCTGGCTTCTGTGGCACAGTTGCGCCCACCTGCGACCTTTACAGCTACAACAAGAAGCCGTTTGCGCGCGGAGGATGGAGTGCACGCTGATAAGCTTATAGTCTATTGCAAGCAAACAGCATAATGCTCCTGGTAGCAAAGCTCATAGCAGCGGGCTAACAATGAGGGCCATACACTCTTGCAACACGACGATATGTGCGAGAATGTATGGCCTATATCTTTTGCAAAACGCAGTACATGTTGTGAGGATGCGAAAAATTGAGAGTCTTCTGGTATTTCAACACCTCTGGTCAGTACACCGTATCTTCTACCTACCTCTGTAAGCGGGATACATAGGGATTATCCACGCTCCCAAGAGGCAAATCGTTACGTAGCTGCTTAGGCGATCTGATCAGTAAGCTTCCCTGTACTCACCAACCAGCGTATAAATTCGAGGCGACGATGAGCTGCCGCTGCGGCCTGGTTTTCCTTCTCCGTGTGATACAAGCGAAGCTTACTCAGTTGATTCATCTCATTCTCAGCAAATCCGACTTTCCGTAGAATTTCGCGATCTTCTTTGCGGTCCATCTGAACCTCCTTTATGACTAAAAACGACGACTGAGGTGATATCATCAACATGCACTGTACACGTTTGAGTCATGTTCTGCGTCTGATATGGTTTCGCTATCACTATTAAGCACTACAAGTTCAGGGAGAAAATGGTGCAATGGTGCAGTGGCAAGTTCTCCACTATACGATGACGACGATACAGCTATGAGTTACCAACTTTTCAGTCTCTAGCCGCCAACGTACGATCGTCTTTGATTACCAGCATTCTTTGTCGGATGTACCGCCCTTCTGCGAAGGTAGTCGTATTTAGATTATACCTCAACGAGGGTGATAATCCTGTGAATATCAGGGGCTATTTGTGAAAAGTCTGTGAAATTTCTAGTACACGAGACAAATCGTTGTGTCTGTTCAATAATTACTTAAACCTTTAGTCGAGCTATAATAAAACATATAGCTCACATGGTATCTGAATCGGGAGGAGGAACATAATATCCTACACCCAATTCATTATGCAAGAAGCGTGGCTGCGAAGGATCGGGTTCGAGCTTGCGGCGTAGATGGCGGACAAAGGTGCGTAAATAGGTATTCTCACCGCTATAGTCAGGCCCCCAGACCCGTTGCAGTAATTCACGATGCGTTAAAACCTTCCCGGCATTACGCGTTAATTCACAGAGCAGATCATACTCGGTTGGCGTGAGGTGCACTTCGCGCCCTCCTGAGCGCACAACACGGTGCGCAAAATCAACGACTAGCCCGTTTTCTCCACCGCTACAATAACTGGGACGTTGTCCGCCATGCCCAGTAGCGCTATTGCGTAGGCGCGCGGTCTCCTCAGCTCGTCGTAAGGCAACGCGTACACGTGCGAGCAGTTCATTGAGGCTGAAGGGCTTGGTTAAATAGTCGTCCGCTCCCAGATCGAGGGCTTTAATTTTCACTGGTTCCTCGTCGTGGGCGGAAAGCACAATGACGGGCGCACTACTCCATTCGCGTAAACGGCGTAAGAAGGTGAGTCCATCTAAGCTGGGTAGGGAGAGGTCAAGCAAGACGATCTGAGGCTGGAAGATCGCGGCTAAATCAATAGCTTGTGCCCCATCGCGCACTGCCTGAGCGTAGAAGCCACGGGCTTTGAGTTGCGCTAGCAGAAATGTACGCATCTGTGGATCATCTTCGACACAAAGAATACGGACCTTTTTCTCTGTAGTAGACAATCGTTTCCATCCTTTCGATGCAATACTTCTTGCTTTGTTCCGTTTTCCAACTTCCTCTGCTTACGGTACGCAAGATATTGCTATCTTTTCCCAGCGTAGATAGGAAGTATAAATGAGAATGTTGCACCTTGTCCTGGACTGCTCTTGACGGTCAGTGTACTCCCATGCGCTTCCATGATCCCTCGGCTGATATAGAGACCCAGGCCAGTCGCGGGACTCCAGCGTGCAGTATTACGTCGCCGCCCTCCTAGAGGCTGTCCGGGACGGTCAACTGCCGGACGGTGCATTGCTGCAAATGTGCTGAAACGCGTAAAAAGCTCCTTTTGCAATTCTCGCGTCATGCCAGGCCCTCTATCCCTTACACTCATTTTAACTCCTGTTGATATTGTATCATTTTGAGTGAAGACAAGTTCTGCATCAAGGTAGACTGCATCCCCTTCCGGGGCATAACGGAAGGCATTACTCAAGAGATTGGTTAATACACTCATGATCAATTCGTAATCGCCGAGCACTGCGGGCAATTGTGCAGGTAATGAGATCACAAAGCTACGCCCCGATGTGGAGATCAATGCTTCGAGACGATCCTGAAGATCCTCTAGTAATTCCGGCAGGAAAATGGGTTCAAGTTCCAGACGTAAGGCTCCAGCCTCGACACGCGAGGCATCCAGGAAGTGATTGATCATTCTGACCAGACGCTCGACTTGCTCATCAGCGGTCTGCAAAAAGTCGTATTGCTCTTCCACCGACCATTGCAGGTCGCGCGCGAGCAATGCACTGAGATGTACTTTGATATTGCCCAACGGCGTTTTTAATTCATGTGCCATGGTGGTAAAGAAGTCTTCACGAGCGCGCTCCAACGCTTTGGTTTTTGTGATATTGTGCATGACTAATACGGCGTTGGTAATCGTGCGGTCAGCTGCACGCAAGGGGGCCGCATTAACAAGGAGATGGAGGGTTTGTCCATCGGCAGTGACGGCGTGTAATTCTGCCTCACTGGCATCGCCTTTGTTCAGTGCTCGAAACAATGGACCTTCCTCATAGGAGACCTGTGAACCTGACGTTCCGTAGAATGTTAAGCGGCGCAGCATCTGCTCACAATTCATGCCAATGGCTCTTCTGCCAGCCTCATAGAGATCGTCCAGTGGCTCTAGAGGAAGTCCCAGGCATTGCAAAAGTTGTACCGCACGGCGATTGACGACAGAGATGTTACTGTCCTGAGCCATGACTAGAATGACTCCTGATGGCAGGCGTTCCAGCAGGAGTTCCATACGAGCGCTCGTCAACTCCTGTGTTGCCTTCGTCTCTTGTAGCGCTTCATTCCTCTGCGCCAGTTCCGCTCTACGCGCGATAACCTCTGCTTCGACACGTTCGCGCGCGGCAACTTCTTCGGTGATATCGTGATAAGTCGTGATAAAGGCGAAAATGTCGCCTTCATCGTCGTGGATAGGAGTATATGAGCAACTCAAGGTGTAAGTATGTCCGTTCGCGTCCGTCAACTTAAACTCGTCAATTTGTCCGGTCTGTGCGCGTCTTTCTAGCTCTGCGACAACGTTCGGTAGCCGCAGAAAGTCGGCCTGGAAAGTAGAGCTGCCCCGCGCAATCGCATCGACAATTGACTTGCCCATCACTTCGTCACTCCAGCCAAAGAGTTTACATGCAGCGGGATTAGCATCAGCCACATGCCAGCGGGTATCATAGATAACTACGCCATCAGGAATGGCACGCATGACGTTTTCTTTTTGATAAGCATTGCGACTGGCTGTACGTGCCCAGCGGTCAACGCTACGGAAGAGGCTGGCATTGTGGATAGCTAAGCCGACCTGTTGTGCAAAGCGTTCGAGTAAGCGAACCTCTTCCGCTGGAAAACCACGCGGGCGACGGTGGTAGACCTCGATTGTGCCCAGTACTGAGCCAGAGCGAATATTGGCGACGTGTTGTACAATACTGTCACTTTCCGGGCGTGTCGTGTGCTGCGTGGGATATGGCTCAAAAATGGGTACACACAGGACGGCACCCGGACGCCATACCACACCATCATTATCGACATTGGGCAATTCAATATCCCTGACGGTACTCGTATCCGAGATAATCAATGCACGGCCAGCCGTTTCTGCTCGACCCAACAAGATGTGCTCATTGATCACTGGATGCCAGTCTAGTGATGTAGTGTGTATACCCCTCTGTGCGGCGATTCTGGCACTACGTACTACTGGCTTACTACTCTCTGGCTGTGCTTCGTCGTCATTGAGGGCACGACTCTCTGTACTGGTCTGATCGGCCAGCACGATGGCACAGCGTGTGGCACCTACTAGCTCGTGCAGGGCCTGGAGAATACGCTCTAAAACTTGCGGCAGGGCGGATGGTCCGGCGATGACCGCTGAGATATGGTGGATTGCATTGAGTTGCAGGCGTGAACGCACCGTTTCGGTGATATCTTCAACTGTGACTAACAACGTTGGTGATGTCTCCTGCTCGGCTGGCAGACGTTCAACAGAGATGCACCAATAGGTGCGTCCTCGACTTGTCAAAAAGCCCTCATAGGGTACTTCTGCCCGTTGTATCCGTTCTCCCGTCATAGCAACATGCTGTAGATGAGGCAGAGCAAGGGCAGAGATTTTTGCTGATAGCACTTCTTCTACTGATCTGCCGATTACTCCGCGATAGCTCCATGGTTCGTCGAGCAGTGAGCACAGGTAGGGGTTAGCATAGCGAATACGGAGATTGGTAGCATCGAGAATAACAAGACCAATAGTTATATGCGCGCAGATATATTCAAGTTGTACAGCTTGTCCTGGCTCCATATATATACATTCTATCATTTTGTGCGATGAGCGCATCCCCCATAGAATACGATCATCAGTGGCCGCTTACTCGCTGAGGCAGTACTGCTTCTTTGCAAACTCTGACACACGCAGAAAACTTATGCTTGGTTACGTATCTAACAATGGTTTAGTCGTCACCTCATTATATCAGCTTTTTGAGTTCGGCGTCTGTCTGGTTACTGCCTATCACAACATCAGAGGCTACAAGCGATTTGTCTCCTGTGTTCGCTTCTGTTATGATGGAATGAACAAGTTTTGAGAAACGAGGATGTAGCAAAAAATGGATTTGTGTGGAAAACGAGTCCTGGTCATGGGCTTAGGATTACAAGGTTCAGGAATGGCAGCAGCGCGCTATGCAGTTCAGCAAGGAGCGATTGTGCGCGTCACAGATATGAAACCAGCTGCGGTCTTAGCGCCCAGCATGCAAGCCCTGGCTGGTCTGCCGATAGAATTTATTCTGGGCCAGCACCGCGAAGAAGAGTTGCGTAGCGCAGATTGAGATGGAAATAGCACTTTTTTTCCTGGCCTGCCCCGGTCGCATTATTGGTATTACTGGCACACGTGGCAAAACGACGACGACTACGTTACTCTATGAGATGTTACGGGCGAGTGGCGCTCCTGCTGTGCTCGGTGGGAATGTGGCGGGTGTCGAAACGCTCTCGCTCTTGCCGCAGATACATGCGGAAACGCTGGTGGTCTTGGAATTATCAAGCTGGCAACTGGAGGGTTTAGCTCCCCACTCTCTTAGCCCATCAGTGGCTGTGATGACGAATATTTCTCCCGATCACCTCAACACATATAGTAGTATGGAGGAGTATGCCGAGGCGAAGGCCAATATTTTTCGTCATCAATCCTCGCATGACCTGGCTGTCTTCAATTATGATGATCCCTGGATACGCCGTTTCGCTATGGAGGCGCAGGGACAGACCTGGTTTTCCAGCGTAGAGCTTGGTGGGTATTTTCCACGTTCTCCCCTTCACAAAGATGGTCTACCTTCTCACACAATACCTTTAGCCTTTCCCACAACACCCCTGGCTGGTCGCCATAACCAGGAGAATATTTTTCTCGCGGCTACTGCTGCTCGCTTGCTTGGTATTGCGGATGAGATCATTGCTGAGACGGTACGCAGTTTCCGTGGCATAGCTCATCGGCTGGAAGAGGTGCGTGTAGTGCATGGAGTACGCTTCTTTAATGACAGTGCGAGTACGACGCCAGTAGCAGGCCGCGTAGGTCTGGAGGCTTTTGACGCCCCCATTGTACTGGTTGCCGGTGGCAATACCAAACATTTGCCGCTAGAACGCTGGCCGTCTACTATTGTAGAACGTTGCCGAGATGTGGTTCTATTGTCGGGTAGCGGCACTGATGAGCTATTACCGGCGTTGCATGCAGAGGTGCAGCAACGCGGCATCAGCGATCCTGTACGTGGTGTCTTTGGCGATTTCAAGCAAGCTATGGATGCGGCGGTAGCTTTGACGAGATCGGGTGATGTGCTGCTCTTCTCCCCAGGTTTTACCAGCTTTGGTATGTTTTTGAACGAGTTTGATCGCGGAGATCAATTTGTGGCTTATGTACGTACATTAACATCTGATGCCATAAAAAAATCGTAGCTGCGCAATAAATTGCGCAACTACGGTTTACTTCATCTGCCTATTTTTCGTGCGTACCCGCTCATACAGCTCCTCCATTACGGCAATGAACGAGATATCTTTGTGCCAGAACGGAGGAGAATCCCCCTGTTTCTTAATTAAGAGTGCCGGGACGCTGGCCTGCGATGTACTGGCTAGCAGCGCGGGCAATCTCTTTGCGCCCATCCAAAACTCTTTGTGACTGGCCGCGCCAGCTACTACTTCTTTAGCGGTTGGGCGAGTATAGTAGGACTCGACCGGCTCTACAGGAACATCTGCGGCGGTCAGTGAGGATGCTAAGATCTGCCCCAAGGGTGACTTGACCAGTTCGGCATGCAGGTCATCTCTGGATAGCCCTCGCAACTCAAACATCACGAAAGGGTCCTCGTCTAAGTCAGATGCCAGCAGGTAGTAAACCCCAGCGATATGCTTACAGGGATTCTCAAAGTCTGGACACGAACACTTGGTGACGAAATCGCTCTGGCTGTGTGGCAGCAGATGTAGCTTTAAGCTGGCGAAAGCATCGTCGATATTATCGGGCATCTCGTTCATGAGGAGTTTTGTGACGAGGTCTGCTCGTGATGCAATCTGCTGGATGACCTTTGACCAGTCGCTGCCGCTGATCGCTTTGATCTTGATGAAAGTATCATAGATAGGTTCTTTGTAGACGCCAAAGTACGGGTTGATCGAGCCGCGCACCTTGGCCGTGACGGTGCCCTTCGTTAGCGTATAGTCGAGGATACGTCCTCCCCTAGCGTAGGATCGCCCGCGTCCTAGACGAGCTGGATTGGTAAATTCTTCCAGGGCCGCAATAAAGCGCTGGCCCCACCAAGTACGACTGAACTCTGCCATTGCTGTTACTCCATGATTGCACTGCGTTGCAGCGTGATCAGCTCTTTGAAGGTATCGTTGTCAAGCTCGGTTAGCCAGGACTCATCGTTTCCTACCACCAGCGAGGAGAGCCGTTTTTTGTCCTCGATCATCGCGTCGATGCGTTCTTCCATCGTGCCCATGGCCACAAACTTATGCACGAAGACGTTCTTGCGTTGCCCGATACGGAATGCGCGATCGGCGGCCTGATCTTCGACAGCGGGGTTCCACCAGCGATCGAAGTGGAAGACGGAGTTCGCTTTGGTCAAATTCAAGCCGACGCCACCGGCCCGTAGTGAGAGAATGAAGATTGATGGTTCGGTCTCTGGGTCCTGAAACTCGGCTACCATCTGGTCGCGCTTAGCCGCGTTGGTCCCGCCATGTAAGTAGTAAGTATTATAGTGCCAGGTCTGCTCGATATAGCGTGTGAGTGCGCCTCCAATCTCAGTGAATTGGGTAAAGATAAGCGCGCTCTCACCACTATCAATTATCTCTTCAACCATCTCTCCGAGCCGCTGGAGCTTGTGGGAACGTTCGGGAGTGAAGGCGCTACCATCCTGCAAGAACTGCATGGGATGGTTACAGACCTGCTTGAGCCTCAGTAATGTGGATAAGATCAAGCCCCTGCGCTGAATGCCATCAACCGCCTTAATTTGTTCCAGGACATCTTTGACCACGGCCTCGTAGAGAGAGGCTTGTTCAGGCGTAAGGGTACAATACATCTTCTGTTCGATTTTGTCCGGTAGGTCGTTGATAATGCGCTTGTCGGTCTTGACACGCCGCAAGATGAACGGCTCGACCAGCTTCTTTAAGGTGACAGACTTCGCCATGTCATTTTCTTTGTGGA
>VBJK01000479.1 GCA_005879655.1 Chloroflexota bacterium
CACCTTCCGGTACGGCTACCTTGTTACGACTTCACCCCAATCACCGACCCCACCCTCGACGCCTGCCTCCGCGTGTGCGGTTAGCTCGACGGCTTCAAGTGTTGCCGACTTTCGTGGTGTGACGGGCGGTGTGTACAAGACCCGGGAACGTATTCACCGTGATGTGCTGACTCACGGTTACTAGCAACTCCAACTTCATGCAGGCGGGTTGCAGCCTACAATCTGAACTGAGACCGAGTTTGACGAGATTAGCTCCCCATTGCTGGTTGGCAACTCTTTGTCTCGGCCATTGTAGCGTGTGTGTAGCCCAGGACGTAAGGGCCGTGCTGACTTGACGTCATCCCCACCTTCCTCCATTGTAAAATGGCAGTCTCGCTGGACACTTGTAACCAACGAAAGGGGTTGCGCTCGTTGCGGGACTTAACCCAACATCTCACGACACGAGCTGACGACAGCCATGCAGCACCTGTGCCGCCGTCCCTTGCGGGTACACCGATCTCTCGGTGGTGCGACGACATGTCAAGCCCTGGTAAGGTTCTTCGCGTTGCATCGAATTAAACCACACGCTCCGCTGCTTGTGCGGGTCCCCGTCAATTCCTTTGAGTTTTAATCTTGCGACCGTACTCCCCAGGCGGACCACTTAATGCGTTAGCTACGGCACACAGGGGGTCGATACCCCGTATACCTAGTGGTCATCGTTTACGGCTAGGACTACCGGGGTATCTAATCCCGTTCGCTCCCCTAGCTTTCGCACATCAGCGTCAGGAACTTCCCAGAAGAGTGCCTTCGCCTTTGGTATTCCTCCGGATCTCTACGCATTTCACCACTCCACCCGGAATTCTCTCTTCCTCTGAAGCCCTCAAGTCTGTCCGTCTTGGCACGCCTTTTCCAGTTAAGCTGGAAACTGTCAGTGCCAACGCGACAGACCGCCTGCGTGCGCTTTACGCCCAGTAACTCCGGACAACGCTCGCCTCCTACGTATTACCGCGGCTGCTGGCACGTAGTTAGCCGAGGCTGATTCCTCTGGTACCGTCATTGTTCGTCCCAGAGAAAAGCAGTTTACAACCCGAAGGCCGTCATCCTGCACGCGGCGTTGCTCCGTCAGACTTGCGTCCATTGCGGAAAATTCCTCACTGCTGCCCCCCGTAGGAGTCTGGGCCGTTCTCAATCCCAGTGTGGCTGATCGTCCTCTCAGACCAGCTACCGATCGTCGCCTTGGTAGGCCATTACCCCACCAACGAGCTAATCGGGCGCAGGCTCATCAAAAAGCGTCTTGCGACTTTACTCGTTCTCACGAGCGTATGCGGTTTTGTCGGCGATTTCTCGCCGGTATTCCTCACTTTTTGGTAGATAACCCACGTGTTACTCACCCGTCCGCCACTCCCTGCTTGCGCAGAGCGTTCGACTTGCATGTGTTAGGCACGCCGCCAGCGTTTATCCTGAGCCAGGATCAAACTCGCCATCCAATGATGTATCAAACACACGCGAGACTTCACGTGTGAAAAATGCACGGTATGGTTACGATCCAGGCCAAGTACTGTTTTGCTTGGCTTGTTCGCAGATGTTTTTCTGTAGCAAGAGGGTTCTCGCTACAGCTCAATTGACAGGAACTGTTTGTTTGCTTGGGGCATCTCTTTGCCCCCACAGTTGCTGTTCTGCTTTCCACTCTTCAGTTGTCAAGGTACCCGTGGAAGCAAGTACTCTTGCTTCTCGATCACCATACAGAGACAGGAATAGAAACCCAAGCTCTCATTTCCTTGTTTCAATTTCATTTCCTTGTTTCGGACATACAAGTTCTGGGTTCTACATTCTTCAGGGAGTCACCTACGTGAGGTTATCATCTGGAGTTCTTTCACCCATCTGTATCGGCGACATCGGTATTATGCCACAACCACCCTGGGTTGTCAATAGTTTTTTGGAGAGATTTTATAATTTTATAAAAATCCAAATTTGTACATGCACCTATCAGCTGGGTAGTCAAAATGACGACAGCAGAGCAATTCGGTACCACCCTTATTACTGAGTAAGACTATCAATAGCGTCCTTTGGTAAGGAGCAGTGATGATACAGATTGACCAATAACTGGAATTGATCAACGACCGTAATAGAGCCATCGGTGCAGGCAAGTACCAGTGCTCGTGCTCCCATTGGCAGATCCTGACGCAATGCTTTAGCCTTACCTTGCTCATCGAGGAGACCTATTGGCCAGTAGTAGCCCTGATCTACGAAGTCCTTGGCACTAAAAAAGAAGAAGGGCACACTATATTTGAGTGCCGTCTGTACATCAGTCAGGAGAGCAATAATATGCGACTTAGCAACCTGAGCGGGGTTCTTGTCATCAATACCACAGCCTTTAAAACACCCTGTGCCTTCAACGATCCACAGGTGTTTGCCCAGCTGTCCGCTATTGAGATCCACGCCAAATTGCTCTGCCCAGAATGAGAAGAGTCCTTGCAGGCTATTCACAGTGGCATCAGGATACCCGTTGCTATTCCAGCCATTATGCCAGCTATCAATCAAGCCTAGCGTCTGCGTATGCCAATCCCAATGGCCCCCCGCATGCACTGTAGTGTTCATGGCCACCTGCATTTGGTCCAGATATTGCTTCTGCTGCACCAAGGGCTGGTAGTCGATACCCCCCACGTGTGGATCAAGCGAACCCAACAAAACAGGCAGTTCTGGACGAATGCTATGGACTGTATGTTCGCATAAGTCGTAAAACCTGGCGAATCTTTCTGGCGGAATAAAGAGGAAAGATACCGCTGGGTCCAATTTCATTTCTTCGTTGCCACACTGAACTGCATCCGCCATCCCTTGCGCTACATCATTGAGTGGCGCAACGTCAAAAAGATGTTCATCGTTGCGTTTCTGGCAAAAAATCAGCAACACGCGTAGACCGGCTTTATGATATGTCTGAATAGTGGTTCGCAAAAGCTCTCCTGTGAGCTTGCCCCAGCCGCACGTTGGATAGCCAATACGCACCCAGGAAATACCGGGATAGATGACGCCCGGATCACCACTTACACCCAGAATGTTCTCTGGACTCTGCACAGGCAATGCATTGCTATCTGGCGTTTTCTCCACGATCGGCGTTTGCCCGTTACTTACAGCAGTGGTTGGCGTCACAACATTTTGCGCGCTAGCTTGTGGATGGATCACCAAGTTATAAGACAGCATTACCATTATTACGCTCATAATGAGCGTAATAATGAATAAGAATGTTGAAGGTTTCTTTAACAGTTCTGGTAAGCTCATTCCATAACTCATCAGCTAAGACATAAGAATACCAACATAATTGGCTGGTAACTGACAGCCATGATACATCTTCGCTAACAGATCCTCCTGATTAGAGATCACGACAGAACTGGAAGGACAGGACATCGACAATGTAGTACCACCCATCGCTTGATCCTGGCGTAACGGTTTTGGATGGCCCTCGATAGTTAACACGCCGATGGGCCAGTAGCTTCCCTGATCCATAAAATCTCTACCGCTAAAGAAGAAGAAAGGAACCTTGTAGCGCTGTGCTGTCTGTACATCAGTGATCAAGGCTAAGATATGCGAGGTTGCCACCTGATAGCCGTTGTAGGGGTTAACGCCGCAACCCTTAAAGCAGCCTGTGCCTTCGACGACCCACAGATGTTTGCCCAACTGCCCACTATTGAGATCTACGCCAAATTGCTCTGCCCAGAATGAGAAGAGTGCTTGCAGGCTATTCACACTGGCATCAGCGCCGCCGTTATTCCAGCCATTATGCCAGCTATCAATTAAACCAAGCGCCTGCGTATGCCAATCCCAATGGCCACCTGGGTGTACTGTATTATTCATTGCAGACTGCATTTGATTGAGGTAATAGACTTGGTTGAGTAGTGGTTGATAGTCGATACCCCCCACGTGAGGATCAAGCGAACCCAGTAAAACAGGCACATCTGCACGCACACTATGCACGGCTTGCTCACAACGATCAAAGAATTCTGCAAAGCGTGCAGGAGGAATATATAAAAATGCCACTGCTGAATCGTACTTCATCTGCTCATTGCCACATTGTACGGCGTCAGGATTACCCTGGGCGGCATCTGTAAGCTGTGCGGGCTGATACAAGCGTGCATCATTTGGCCCCTGACATACTGTCAGGAGTACACGAACACTCTGTTGGTGATAGTTATCGATGGTCTGCTTCAGCTTTGCTCCGCGCAGATCGCCCCAGCCACATGTCGGGTAGCCAATAGGTAAGGTAGCTACTGGCATTGGTGCGGGAGATGGTGTTGCTGTGGGTGATAACACCGCTGTTGGTGTGGGTCGAGGTGTTGGTGTTACCTGGCGGGCGGCAAAATTTATGCCAGGCATATGAAACACTGCCACTGCTAGATAGGCAGATGTTCCTAAAATGAGTAGCAGCACTACTAGCGAGATAGTGATAAGAAGTCGCCTAATTCTGGGATTGTTCATCGCAACTGACCTTCACTTCCCTATACAAAATTCACTAAATATCCTCTCCAATAGATCATCGCTTGCAGTTTCGCCAGTCACTTCTCCGAGCGCATCATACGCGGCCCGCAAATCAATTGACACAAAATCTAATGGAAGTTGCTGCTCTAAAGCAATAAATGATGCTCGGAGGTGTTCAACGGCACGCCGCAACGCTTCCTGATGGCGCGCACTGGTCACGAGTACACTCTCACTCGTCAGTTTGCCCGCGTGCACGAGCTGGACGAGTGCTTCTTCCAGTTTCTCCAGCCCCAACTGCGTAACTGTTGAGGTCATGAGTACTCTTGCACCCGGCCATAGCGCCCGCAGTTGAGCCATCTCTATGAGCTGCTCGCAATCAGCCTTGTTCACCAGCAGCATGACTGGCCTGCGATGACTGGCGGATACACTATCAAATGTGGCATCAGCACCAAAGCCCATCGAGGATAATTCGGCAGAGACCTGACAATCCTGTTCCCTCAATGGCTCGGAGCCGTCAAAAACGAGCAGTACGACATCAGCACTCTCAGCGGCAGCACGGCTCCGTTGCACGCCAATCTGCTCGACAGGATCAGCCGTAGGCGTAATGCCAGCGGTATCGATCAAGTGTAGAGGAATACCACGTAGATTGGCGATCTCCTCAACGGTATCACGCGTTGTACCAGCGATAGGCGTAACGATGGCACGTTCTGTGCGCAATAAGGCGTTAAGCAGACTCGATTTCCCAACATTGGGTCGCCCGATAATGGCAGTGCGCAAGCCCTGGCGATAGAGCCTCCCTTG
>VBJK01000077.1 GCA_005879655.1 Chloroflexota bacterium
TGAGAGCGGGCAAGACTCAGCCGACACCACAAGATGTACAGCAGGGTTTGGAATTGGTAACGGGTCCAAATTCGTTTCAGGGGGTGAGCGGGCAGATTGCCTTCGGAGCGGACGGCAATCCGGTGAACAAAGCGCTAGTCATCTTGTTCGTTGATAATGGCCATATCAAAATGGAGCCATTCAAGCTCGGTGCGTTCCTGAAATAACTGGTAGAGCGAGCTTCTTGTGCTTGCCCACCAACATTGTATTTTTGTTGATCAAATAAAAAATAGTAGGCCTAGACGAATGAAATGTCCTTTTTGTGGTACCCATAATCAATCAGGAGAAGCCTTCTGTACCAACTGTGGTGCTTATCTAGATCCGTCTGCCAATTCACCTACTACGGTAAGTACGATGCATAGTAGCACGGTGACAGGCAATACACTGACAGCAACCACGACCGGCGATATTGGTAATTCGCGTACCCTGACGCCGAACACGAAGTTGGAGAATGGCCGTTACGTTGTTGATAAGATCCTGGGGCAGGGTGGCATGGGCGCAGCTGTGCTGGCCAGGGATACACGTGTCTCGAATAAACAGGTGGTCATCAAGGAACTGATCTCTGACAATTCCGATCCGACCCAGCGCCAGGAGGACGTGCGCAACTTTGAGCGTGAAGTTGAGATGCTGGCGCAACTTGATCATCCTTTGATTCCTAGTGTTACGGATAGTTTCCGGCAGGGATCGCGCTACTTCATGGTGCAGGAGTACGTGCCCGGTGAGGACCTGGAAAAGCATATGGAGCGTACGAAGCAGCCCATGCCAGAGCGTGAAGCGCTGACGTATACCTCGCAGGTGCTTGACATGCTCGACTACCTGAGTCAGCAGACGCCACCGATTGTGCACCGCGATATCAAGCCAGCGAACATCATTATTGGTAATCGCGATAAGCGTGCCCATCTGGTGGATTTTTGCATTGCGCGTGCGGATGTGGCGAAGAACTCTAAACGCAAGCAGACCGCTGCACTTGGTACACCAGGTTATGCGCCCCCTGAGCAGTATCAGGGCAATGCAGATGCCCGCTCTGATCTGTATGCATTGGCGGCCACCTTGCATCACTTGATCACCAATCGTGATCCACGCGACTACCCACCCTTTCTTTATCCACCAGCCCGTACCATAAACCCGCAGCTCTCAGCGGATATTGAGCATGTGTTAGAGAAGGCACTCAAGATGCAGGCCGCTGAGCGTTATCAGAGTGCTGCCGCAATGAAGCACGACATCGACGCGATTTTAGGGCAGCGCTTTAATATGCCAGCTGATAGCAGTAGCTATACGTTTAGTACATCAGGTTCAATGTCAGGAGCGGTGCATGTAACGCCTTTACCGCCAGCGGCTCCTCCTGTACAGCAGCAAGTCTCTTTGCCCCCGTCATACTCATTGCCTATGCCACCACCGCAACAGGCACCGCGCAATAATCTCTTGCGCAACTTTGCACTGTTGCTCATTGTCATTGCTATTATTGGTATACTACTTTTTACAGTTATTGGAGGGCAAAAAGGTATCTCAGGCATCTTTTCACCTGGTGACACCGCTACGGGTCCAGATGGATTTACTCCTAATAATGGCATTGGCATCTCCATGATAGGAGGCGAACCCATTGGCTTGAGTGACGGAAGATATGTCTTTGATGCGAGCCGTGGGGATGGGCAACAGAAGCAACAGGCCGCCCAGAAATTACTGGATGGGGATACCGCCGGTGCACAATCGCTCTGGCGTGATGCTGTAGGCCAAGAGAGCAATGATGCTGAAGCCTTGATCTACCTGGAGAATCAGCGCGTGCTGGCCTCTGGCAAGCCATATGTAACAATGGTTGTTGGTTTAATGCTCAGTGGGCCAAGGGATCTCGTCACGGTTGGCCGTGACACCTTGCAGGGCGTCTACGTAGCTCAGAAAGAGTATAATTCAGGCACGAATGCAACCCACCAGCTTCGTGTCCTGATCGCCAATGCTGGCAGTAAAACAGAAAATACGAGAATTGTAGGAAAACAGATAGTTCAGGCAGCAAAGCAAGATCCTACTATTGTCGGCGTGATGGGCTGGCCATATAGCTCTTATGCTCAGACAGCATTGGAGATCTTCTCAAACGCCAAGATCCCTCTGGTTTCACAGACGGCCTCCAGTGACGCTTTAACGGGTGCTTCGTCATACTTCTTCCGCGTGGCCCCACCCGATAAGAGCCAATCAGGCGTTGCCGCGCAATACGCGTCACAGACGTTACATGCGAAAAATGTCGTCGTTTTTAAAGACAGTGCTAACTCATATAGCCAGAGTCTGGCAGATGGCTTTCGCGGCCAGTTTACTGGTACTATTATTGACGCCAGTTACAGCGTAGGTAATAAGCAGTCAGTTGCCGATGCGCTCAAGCAGGTACTGAACGGAGGCACTCAGCCAGATTTGATTTACTTTGCTGGCTATTCGGCTGATGTGAGTGTCATCTTGGAGCAGCTGCCAGCTACATCGAATCTTCAGGTGCTCGGTGGTGATGCTTTCTATGAGCTGGGCGGCTATTCAAAGGAAGCACACGCTGGCTTTAATCGCCTACGCTTTACGGCTTTTGCCTATCCTGACGAATGGGATATCCTTGGCTACGGCAATAAAAAGCCCACCTTTTATGCTGATTATGCCAAGTACTATGACCCCTATAATAAACATAAGGGTACGTATGGCTTTACACGTGCAGATCAGCAAGTCATTCTATCCTATGACGCGATGGTCGCGCTCACCACGGCTGCTAATAACGCTCTGGCAGGCGGAAAGGCGAGTATTACGCCTGAAGATGTGCGTTTGGCGCTGACAAAGATTAGTGGAGCGCAGGCCATCCAGGGTGCTAGTGGTCAGATCGCATTCGGTTCTGAAGGTGATCCAGTCGGTAAAGCTGTGCTTATCCTGCGTGTGAATCCAGCAGGGTATATTCAGATGGAGTCACAGCTGGGGGGTGGTCAACTCCTGAAGGGGTAGTGATTACTCTGCTTTTCCCTACAGAATGAAGAGCGAGCAGGGCATCCATAAAGAATACCGGTGAAATAAGCCCCTCCTGCCCCACCCAGGGCACCCACAAGGGATGCCCCTACAATGGTACGAATCAGCCTGTGATGCGCGTTCGTACCATTGTAGGGGCATCCCTTGTCGGTGCCCTGCCCACTCTTCATTCTGTAGGGGAGAGTTTGCGCGCTAGCTCGGCCAGTGTTAACCCGGCAATCTCGACTGTTTTTTGACGGCTCGTTGAGCCACGTACAATAGTAATTGTGCGGCGAGGAATAGCGAGCCGTTCGGCTAATAAAGCGATGAGGGCAGCATTAGCGGCCCCATCCACTGGCGGGGCCGTTAAGCGTACTTTGAGCGTATTCTGTTCCCATTCCAGGATATTTCTGCTGCTGCGAGGGATAACACGTACGTTAATCAACATATCGTCATAATCAAGATAGAGCTTGTAGCAGTAGCGTCTGTAAGGTGATCAGCAGGAATGCTGCAAGCAAAAAGCCCATATCGAACATACCTACTGGTGGCACAAAGCGGCGTACTGGGACAATAAAAGGGTCTGTGATATATGCCAGGAAACGGATAAACGCAAAGCGTTCGTCCATACGAAACCAGGATGCGATGGCGCGGGCAAACATGGCTAGTAGGACTAGACTGATGCCATATTTGGCAATGATAAGCGCAACAAGGAAAACAATAGATAGGACGCTTTGTAAAATATTCATGATTTACTCCAGAACGGTACGTACTTCTATGAAAGTAAACCCGAAAATTTGGCGGCGCACAATAGAGCTGATGCGTACACCTTGTAGGTCTGGTAGGGTTGTGAAATGGCGTTGTACATATTCTCCAAGGGGACGTGCAGCGGCCCAACCAGCAAACGATGATGCGGCGGCGGTTGCCAGTCGCGTACGTGTTTGGCTGAAGGCCAGGCCGACAAGGGTACCCAGTGTCACCAGAGAGACGCCAACTGCAAGGTTGGTACCGCAATTGGGATGTATGGCAAGTTCAGCTTCTCCTGCTTGCAGGCGGCTCAACGCTTCGTCCAGGGCGTGGCGTAGCTCTCCTAGATCAACATCTCCGAAGATAATAAAGCCGTCAGTACTAGAACGGGCGCTGACACTCAGATTGGCCATCCGCTGACTTAGGATAGTGATCGTCGCGTGCTCTAGGGCATGATTCTGGCGGATGCGGCGACCAAACAAGAAATCATCAACTTTCATCAGTGTTTCCTCTATCTACTGTATAGATACGGTTGCCAAAAATCGCTCGCCCAATGCGAACGATCGTAGCTCCCTCTTCAATTGCTATTATATAATCATCAGTCATCCCCATTGAGAGATGCTGCCACGTGCAGGATGGTACCTGTGCGCGTAAGCGGTCGCGTAGCAGGCATAATGTACGAAAGACCGGGCGAACATCCTCTGCATTAGCAACCAATGGGGCAACGGTCATCAAACCTTGTACGGCCAGATGAGGAAGTGTGACAAGCAGCGGAGCGAGTGAGAGTGTCTCGTCCGCTGTCATGCCTGCTTTACTCTCCTCGCCAGTAACATTTACTTCTAACAGCACGGGCAAGCGGATGGCATGGTTGGCTGCATGGCGCTCTAATAGCTGAGCCAGCTGGAGGCTATCAACGCTTTGTACGCTATCAAATACTCCTGCAACTTTCCCTACCTTATTACTTTGTAGATGCCCGATCATATGCCAGTGCAAGCCTGCCGGATGGAACTGTGTTATCTTTGGTAGCGCTTCCTGAACGCGATTTTCGCCAAAATCAGTTATGCCTAGCTGGTAAGCCATCATCACCTGTTCGATAGGTCGGGTTTTTGAGACGGCAATCAGGGTGATCTCTGAGGGATCGCGTCCAGCACGACGTGCCGCAGCGGCAATGTTCGTGCGTATGTGGGCGATATTCGTGGCTAGCTGTTCTGCTTGTGCTTGCTGGTTGGCGGAGTGATTATGTATCACGGCAAATTCTCTCGTGGCTAAAAGTTGTGGTGACATCACTTGATATTACGTTTGGAGGTACACCGTAGTTGTGAACATCCTAGCTTTTCATCCCCACCTATCCCATACCATTCGTCTTGCAGCTATGGACATAGTAGCCCAGCCCAAAAATGTTGTTAATAAGTGGCTCGATGATGTCACAGTTGGGGATGACGACATCCTGGTTGGCATGGATTGAGGGGTCATAGACACGGGCGTAATCGCCATAATTCTGATTATCTGGTCCAGGCCCTAATGTGACGCGTTGTATGGCGTTGGCATCAAGCGAGCGGGCAAAGTTGGCGAAGGCGAGCATCTCCTGCTCGTTCAGGTCGGTATAGACTTTGCCTTTCAGGTCTGCGAGCAGCTCCGAGAAATGTTGCGTGATATTAGGTACATTCAGCTTTTGTTTCAACGCTTGGATGACCTGTTGTTGCCGTTGCGTACGACCGATATCGCCCACTTGGTCGGCATGGCGTGAGCGGACATATTCTAGCGCGGCTTGCCCATCCAAATGTTGTGGTCCAGGAGCTAGATAGAGACGCTTATAGGCGAAAGGATCATGTGGATCACTGCTATTGCCGGAGTCGTCGGGATAAATATCATCCACAATAGGATGAGATACATTGATGTCGATACCTCCAAGAGTGTCAATAACTTTGGCAAAGCCATCCAGACCGACCCAGCCATAGCGATCAATCCTAATCCCATAATCATCCTCAATGGTCTGGCGTGCCAGGCGTACACCATCTTCAAAGCGACCGCTGCGTTGTACACCCAGAAAGAATGCCTGATCGATTTTATGCATACCGTTGCCATCGGAGACCGGAACCCAGGAGTCACGGGGAAGCGAGACCATATACATACTGTTGTTGGCAGGATCGACGTGAACGATCATCATCACTTGTGTCAGTACAGCTGGGAAGGTGTACTTGCCATCATTATCGCTACCCAACAAGAGAATATTCCATGGCCGTCCCGGGGGAAGTGTACTTGAGCCTATCTGGTCGTCAACTGGACGCACAAACTGGCTGAGGGGAGAGAGAGTATTGTCATAAAAGAAAGCAAGGACGAGTATGCTACCAGCAATGATTGTCGTCACCAGAAAAATGGTCAGAGCGGTACGAACAGGATTGGCGGGCTTTTGTGGGGGACGCCTCTTGGACGACGCCGGATGAGTGTTTGGCATGTGCTGATGGTGCCGTACCCTGCTAGACCAATCCTGCCCAACGTAACTTGGCTGGTGTGAAGTACGCCTTGATAATCGTATGGGCAACTGCTTTTTCATTTCATAGATAGTATACCCGACAAGTTCAGCCCAATGTATCCATTGATACATATCTTGTATTAATTTGACCCATTGTGCTGATAATTTGCCAAGAATGGTACAATACTCTCACACAGTACACACTCTGGGAGAATATTGTATGGAACTCAAACGTATTCAACAAGCATTACGAGCAGAGAAATTAGATGGCTGGCTCTTTTTCGATTTTCGTAAGTCGAATCCAGTCGCTTACCGCGTCTTATCGTTATCGCGCGATGAGATGTACACACGACGCTGGTTCTATTACGTGCCAAGGGAGGGTTTAGCAACGGCGGTCGTCAGTGCCGTGGAGCCGCATGTGCTACGTACTTTACCAGGGAATCGCTTGTTCTTTCGTAGCTGGCAGGAACTGCATACCCAATTGCGGTCATTGCTCAAACCAGAGCAATGCGTGGCCATGGAATACTCACCGCTCAATGCAATTCCCTCCATGTCATGTGTGGATGCAGGAACATTGGAACTTATTAGCTCTTTTGGCGTAGATGTGGTGAGTTCGGCCAATCTTGCTCAGCGCTTTGTTGCCCAACTGACGGCTGAACAGCTGGAGAGTCATCGTACTGCTGGTCGTTTGCTGATAGCCGCAAAAGATCAGCTTTTCTCAGAACTTTCCAATGACCTGCGTCAGGGTCTCTCCCTCGACGAGTATCGGGTACAGCGGCGCTTTGTGGAACTCATCAAAAAAACGGGCTTGCAGCTGGATGAGTCGCCATTAGTAGCTGTCAATAGGAATGCCAGCAATCCTCATTATGTACCGACTGCAACAAGCCATAGTCCTATACAGCGCGGTGATCTGGTACTCTTCGATTTCTGGGCACACCTGCCTCAACCAAACGCCATTTTCGCCGATTACACCTGGATGGCTTTTGTGGGCACGCAAGCAGAGATTCCGGCAGAGCAGCGTAGCGTCTTCGAGCTTGTGCGTAGTGCGCGCGATGCTGGCATAGCATTTACACGCGAACGCTTGCAGGCTGGTGAACGTGTTCAGGGGCGGCAGGTCGATGACGTTGTGCGTTCTTTCATCGCTGGCGCTGGTTATGGTGGCTATTTCATCCATCGCACCGGACATAGCATTGACACGGCGGAACATGGGGATGGGGCAAATCTGGATAATTTTGAGACGCATGATACACGTCTATTATTGCCTGATACCTGCTGCTCCATTGAGCCTGGGATCTACTTACCTGAGTTTGGTATCCGAAGTGAGGTGAATCTGTTACTGCTCTCGCACGATGTTGAGGTGACAGGTGTGCCGGTGCAGCAAGCGATTGTGCCGTTATTGTCATAGGCTTGCAGTTTTTGCAGGTCAGTTGTACATGTAAAGGTCGTAGTTGCGCAATGTATTGTGCCTTGCTCTCTGGTGCAATACATTGCACAGCTACGAATTTTACTATTGCTCTTCTTCTTTGTTAATGAAGCGTCAGCCGACAATCATACAAAGCGACTATTCGTCTGATTGAGAGCATCGCGGATATACTGTGCTAGCGTGAGTGGCTCACCCGTACTGAAGCTGTGCAGGTAATAGAAGAGAGGTCGGATGAACAACTCGTGGTTGTGTACAGCCATCACCTCAAAGCTGTGTTTGCGTAACGTGCGTGCCACAGCGTCCACTTCTGAAGGCAAGAGAATGCATTCGCCATGCACCGCTGCCCGACCATTAGCGATGGCTTGGAAATTGAACATGGATGACACTTGCATCGTTGGCTTGAGCACATGACCAAGTTCGCAAATGGTCTCGTTTCGTGCTACGGCCACCGACAAGACGCTATCCGAGATCTTTTCCATGCCGCCAATGATGCTTGCAATCTGCTGGTTGGCGAGTCCCGTTGTGCCAGGGCTACTTGATTGGAAAGGTTGTTTGCTCTGTGACAGAGCGGTACGCAGTGCTTTTGCAATCGTTACGGCGTCACCAATGGTTGTGCCATGGAGAAACTTGACTTGCGGTTGTAGCTCAAGGAAATGGTTCTGTAGCGCATTGAAATTTGTCGTCCGAGGTTGTAGGTTCTGAGCGAACAGGGCGGTCAGGACGGGATTCACTTCACTGTCAAGCAAGACCATTTGATATTTTACGATTGTCTGTTCAGCAATATGTTGGAATGCGATCTGCGTGACAAAGCCGATGGCTGGCTTGACTGCTACACCAAAGACGGTTGGATGTAGATCTATACGAGGCAATTCTATCAGAAGAACGCCGCCAGGGACAATTGTTCCCTCAACGTTGAATACGCTGGCAACAGCCTTCCATTCTTGATCAGTACCTTGCATTCCAGAAATAGCAGATTGCTCACTGTTATGCGCGAAGGCCGTGGTAGCCTGACTCGCCAGTGCGGCCAGGCCAAAAGCGCCAGTGCCAGCGAGAAGAACGCCTCTACGTGTTAGTTGTGTATCTTTGTCTCTCATTGCTTTTACTCTTATCCCCCTTCTTTGTTTCATCTATCACCTCAACATTGCCGCAGCATCCATGACGCTATATCTAAGAAAAGATGACAGGTGCAGATGTATCTTTGCATCACCTCTGATTTATTATTATCGGCAGAGAGCAATATTGGTTGAGGGGATTTGCAACACCTCAGCGTTGAGGGCACCCATAAAGGATGCCGCAACATGGGTACGCAGACACGTCGCAGGCCGCTTGGTACGCGTATTGGGCATCCTTTATGGGTGCCCTCAACGCTTGTACAACTCTAATATCAGTACGCCGTATAATAAGAGTAACCAAGCACTACATCAGGTCAGGAACCCGATTCTTTCCTCCCGTTACGTGAAATGGCGACGGGTATCCAGAAAGGGATTTTATGGGTGACGAATACAATGAAGGACTAGGTCCCAATCCTAACCCAAAATCAGGACCATTAAAGCAAGAAGAACTAGATAAACGTTTAGAAGAAGTAAAGCGTCGGATTGTGCATGGAGCCAATGAGGCGCAGGTCCGTATTAAGCGTGTGGTAGATAAAGCTGGCGATTATTGGCAGCAAACGCAAACAGCTCCGGTGCCTCGCCAGGCTACTACGGTAGAGGAGCAGCGCCTGCGCCAACTCGTCAATACATGGAGCAGCGAAAACTGGCGCGTTGCCAAAGATCTTGGCACTTATATGGATATTGTCTTCTGGAGCATGGACGAAGTATGGGAGGTAACGCTGCAAACGCGCTGGGAGACACGCAATATGGAGATTGTCACCGAGCCATATACGGGTCGTATGGTAAGTGCACCAAAGCCACTATTGCCGATCTGGGATTATCAACTGCCTCCCATCGTTGGGCTGAAGGCACCACAAACGCGTACACGTTTGGAAGGCATGGATGAGATTGTTGCCTGTGCAGGTTGTAATAGTACAGGTCATGTGTTATGTGCCACGTGTACCGGACGTGGCTGGGTCGTCTGTCCAGAGTGCAAAGGACGTACCAAGAAACGCTGTACAACCTGTAAGGGGCGCGCTTATGTAGCCGATTGGGTTAGCGGAGAAAAGAAAGCCTTCTTCCAGAAACAAGCTGAGAACGTTGCAAACTCCGTTGGCGGAAAAGTCTCCGATGTGTTGGATGGCATTCGGCAGCAGGGGGTGCCGATTCCCAATCCTGTCGATACTGATCCTGCCTCCAAGGGACCGACCGTACCTTGTCCAGATTGTATCAAGGGTGAGGTGCCCTGTACCTGTGGCAATGGCAAGCGTGTGTGTTCCGCTTGTGAAGGTGCGCGCATGTCGTTCTGTACACCTTGTAGCGGGACGGGAAAGGTGGTACGCCATCGTGAGATTGCGCGCCGTTTCGACCTGCGTACTCAGACACGTATTGTTGGGGAGAGTCCCATTGCAGTGCAACAACTGCTCAAAGCGGACGGTGATCTGGTCTACAATGCCGAAATTAACGAGACACTTCATCCTGAAGCACCACCTGACGGTGTGCCCATTGATGTATGGCGTACCGCCGTTGATCTGGTGAGAGTGGAGGTTGAGGTTGCTGATAAGCCTGGCATTGATCCTCAGACGGTTTCGCGCCCGACATTGCAGGTAATTGAGTTGGTGCATATTCCCTATATCAAGTTGCAATATCGCTATGGTGATGAGGAGTATGTATTATACATCTATGATGGCGAAGGCAAAGAGAAGTTCTATGCCGACCACTATCCCGCGCGTTGGGATCGTATCGAGCGTCTCGTCAAAGCTATCTCGCAAGACCTGACGGCACCTGTGCAGAGGGAGGAAGCCCCTCCAAGTAATGCCGCTGGCGGCTATCGTGTGCCGATCGAAATGCCTCCCTATAACATTACTGAAGAGGATGAAGAAGATCATCCCGGCAATTCGTAAGCTTCGAGGAGAGTTGTAGCACGTCCCGTAGCTGCGCAATTTATTGCGCAAGGTTCATGAACAAAGAAAACAGGCGCAATAAATTGTGCAGCTATGGGTATGTATGGCGAGCACGGCGCAATAAATTGCGCAGCTACGGGTATATATGGCGAGCATGGCGCAATAAATTGCGCAGCTACGGTTTTCTTTGTTCTTTACACGCACTGATGGCCTGCAAAAAGTTGATGCTCACCCCTCGGTCTTTCGGTTCATTGCCCTTGCAATCCCCGGCCCACAGCGCTATAATGCCGCGTGTGACAAAAATTGGAAAATTACGGCATCAAGGATATGTAGTGAAAACTGATGAATAATTATGATGTAATTGCCCCCTTTTATGATATTGAGCATGCACAGTTTGGTGAAGATCTAGACCTGTATCGCAACTATGCCGAACTGTGCAGTGGAAAAATACTGGATCTGGCTTGTGGCAGTGGGCGGGTGCTATTGCCGCTGGTGCAGGATGGTTATGAAGTAACGGGCGTCGATACTTCAGCGCAGATGTTAGAGCTAGCTCGTCAAGCCCTTGTCAGTGCTGATAGCATGTTCCGCTGTCACTTGGTACAGCAAGATATATGTACCTTGCAGTTGGGACAAAAATTTCGTCTGGCCTTCATCGCACTGAGTTCTTTCGGGCACATTACCATGCGCAAGCAGCAGCAACAGGCGCTTACAGCTGTACGTACTCACCTCAGTCCTGGCGCAACCTTCATTGTTGATATTGGCAATGCGGATGCCCGTTACCTGGAAGGACTGAGCGGACAGATCTTACATCGGGGAACCTGGCAGCGCGACGATGGCACATTCCTCACGCATTTTGTGAGTCCTACATCGGCTGTCGATCGCCATGTATTAGAACTCACTCATTTTTATGAGCAATATAGTCAGGCAGGACCCGTTCAGCGTACGGTTGCTACGATGCATCTCTATCTTTTTGAGCGCAGTGAAATGGAATTGTTACTTGAGCAGGCTGGCTTCGTGATCAGAGATGTCTATGGAGACTATGACCTGAGTCCTTATCAGCTGGAAAGCCCTCGCATGATCTGTATTACCGAAGCCAAGTGACAAGGAGATTATGAGTATGTCGCATCCCTCAGAGACACCGCTGCATGAATGGAATCTCACACCGACAGACGCGATTGCCCTGCAACATGAATTGGCTAAGCGTCTTGTCCTCGAAGATCGGGTAGGAGAAGTACGCTTCGTCGCTGGTGTGGACATGGCAATCAATGAAGAGCACGAGATGGCCCGTGCCGCCGTGGTGCTTCTCTCATATCCTGACATGGAGATTGTCGAGCGTCATATCTACGAAGAGCCGGTACGTATGCCATATATTCCTGGCTTGCTCTCCTTTCGTGAGGCTCCCTGTGTGATAGGTGCATTTCGCAAACTGCGCCGTCAGGCTGATCTCGTCATGGTAGACGGTCAGGGAATTGCCCATCCACGGCGTATCGGTATTGCTTCACATTTAGGTCTCTGGCTGGCAGTGCCTACGATTGGCTGTGGCAAATCTGTGCTTGTTGGAAAGTACCAAAAGACCGACTTAGGCGAGGAAGCCGGATCGTGGGTACCGCTCATTGATAGACATGAAGTTATTGGAGCCATGGTTCGTACACGTACACGGGTCAACCCACTGGTCATCTCACCGGGACACATGATTAGCCTGGAGAGTAGCATCAAATATGTGCTCGCCTGCGGTAAAGGCTATCGCTTACCAGAACCAACTCGCCAAGCGGATAAGCTCTCAAAAAATAATGCGTGGACAGAAGAAGAGAGTAGTAGCTAAACCAGCTGAAAAGTTGTCAACCTTTCAGCTGGTTTAGCTACTCCTCTCTTCTTCTGTCTCTATTGCTGTTTTTTTATAGATAGGCACTGTAAAGTAAAAAGTTGTTCCCTCATCCTGTACCGTCTCGAAATTGATCGTTCCCCCATGTTGCTCAACGATCAGTTGTGCAATGGAAAGGCCCAGCCCATAACCGCCCATCATAGACTGCTCGCTGTGGTTCGATTGGTAAAAGCGTTCAAAAACGTGGTGACGGTCTTCAGGGGGAATACCATAGCCAGTATCGATCACCGAGATGCCCACGAACTGCTCATCGTGTAGCCGTGCTGCGATAGTGACAGTGCCACCTGGTGGAGTAAACTTAATAGCATTCGTCACCAGATTATTTAACACCTGTTTGATGCGTAGAGGATCGGCGTAGATTGGAGGAAGATCGGCAGGTATATCGTGACGTAGCTCAACGCTCGCTTTGAGAGCTTGCGGATGGAGACTGGTATTAATCAGACGAACCAATCCTCGCACTTGCACCTCTGCCTGTTTAATCTCAAACTGTCCCAGATCGGAACGTGTCATGAAGAGGATATCTTCAACGATAGAGATCAGTTGCTGCACACCTTCTTGCGTATAGCCGAGATAAGTGCATTGCTCATCCGTCAAATTCCCCATATGGCCATGTAAAAGGAGATCAATAAACCCATGAACTGAATTAAGTGGTGTACGTAACTCATGAGAGACCATGGATACGAAATTCGAGCGCACACGATTTGCTACCTTGAGCGAAGAGAGATCACGAGCATTAAAGATAACGTACAAGCTCTCTGCAACAGCGACAGGTGTTACACTGGTGGAAGCTTCGTAGAAATGATCTTGTACAGTGCCAAAAACAAACTCTTCACTAGGAAGGGACTTTTTTTGCTGTAGCACGCGTATAAGAGGACAGCTCGAAGTACCACATAACTGCATGCGGTTCAAATTTTTACAGCGCAACACGTCAATACAGCTCCGCCCGGTCATATCTTCAGCTGATGCCCCCAGCGCTTTGATCGCTGCTGGATTGAGGTCACGCACCTGAAAATGTTCATCGAGAGCGATGATAGCATCAGAGGTATGCGCGAGCATCACCGCCAGATAATCAGCCAGCGGCTGGTGTGTGGATGTCGAGACACTCTGTGAGGTTTGTGGCTCTTCAGCTACACCTTTGGGTTGCTCATGTTGCGTCACACCAGTATCTATTGGTGTTTGTTTAACTGTACGCTTCCGCAACCTTGTCCTCTACTTCCCAACGAATTTATAACCAAGACCTCGCACCGAGATAATGTGCTGTGGTTTATTTGGGTCCTCCTCTAATTTCATACGCAAACGACGGACATAGACATCAACAATATTACTATTGTTTTCATCGTCATTCCACACTTCCTCCAATAGTTGGTCACGATTAACTACCTGCCCAGAACTGTTCATCAGTACGCGTAAGACTTGCATCTCTTTCGGCGTCAAGAAGATAGGAGATTGTCCATTCGCAACCACCTTTAATTCAGCAGGGAACAGCTCAATCTGCCCGCCCCGGATGCTCTGATTGCCGACTTGATTATTCTTTTTGATGCGGCGCATGACAGCCTGGACGCGTGCTACTAGCTCCTGATGATTGTACGGTTTGCAGATGTAATCATCTGCTCCAATATTAAAGCCCTGTAACTTGGCTTCGATGGTATCTTGTGCTGTGATAAAGATCAAAGGGATCTCATACCCTTCGGCACGTAATTTGGCCGAAAACTCGAAGCCACTGATATAAGGCATCATGACATCCAGTATCAGCAAGTCTGGCTCACGTTTCTCAATCATTTGCAGCGCCCACCGTGGGTTATCTGCAATCTCCACTTCATAGCCTTCCTTGCTAAGGACAAATTGTACTAACGTGTTCGCAAAACGATCGTCATCAACGACAAGAATGTACACAGTCTTCCCCTCTGTATAGCATTATTCAGGTTGCCGTGCACTTCTGTGGGCACTTTCAACATGCATTACGTGTATATGTGTCTACAATGGATAGCGATATGAATGATCCCTGTAAAAATGTATCTTGTCCTCTGTACTTATAATGTCCGATAAAAGCCGTTGCATATGCGGGGGAATCATAAGCTCGCGTTTCTAGTTGTCATCGATACATTATGTGTACTTTGCGTTTTATCGTACACGCAATATACCTTAAATGTCAAGAGGTTAGGCGCGATGCTCGTAACTTTTCCAGATAAATCATCAGGATAGTGATGTCGGCAGGTGTCACGCCTTCAACGCGCGAAGCTTGACCGACTGTACGAGGACGCGTGTGTGTGAGCTTCTGGCGTGCTTCGGTACGTAGATGCTGTACATCCTGATAGTTAATGGTCTCAGGGATACGCATCGTTTCCAGCCGTGATGTGCGTTGGACCATCTGTTCCTGCTTACGGACATAACTCTCATATTTGACTTGTAACTCGACCTCTTCTGCTGTGTCATCTTCCAGGGAGAGTAGCACCGGCAAGGCAGCGATACGAGTGTCTTCAGCACTGCGGCAAGCCCCCACACGTTGTGCCAATTGTACTATATGGTGGTAACGTACCTCTGGTCGCCGCAGGAGATCCAGGCCTGAGAGCATTTGTCCCAGTGGGGAAAGTCCTATATCCTGTGCGCAGATCTCTACGTGGCGTGACGAGGTAAAAGTGATAGAACATAATTGTTTCAGCGTATGTTGGATGGCCTCGCGTTTCTGTACTACCTGTGCGTAGCGCTCTTCGCTGATAAGACCAAACTTATAGGCATAGTCGCTTAGGCGCAGATCGGCGCTATCGGGACGTAGCAGCAAGCGATGCTCAGCGCGCGAAGTATGGAGACGATACGGTTCGCTCATCGGGCGTGTCACCAGATCGTCAATGAGCACACCAATATAGGCTTCGTGACGGCCAAGCACGAATGGCTCTGCGTTGCGGGCATGCAATGCTGCATTGATGCCTGCCATAATGCCTTGTGCCGCTGCTTCTTCGTAGCCGGAAGTGCCATTGATCTGGCCAGCAAGAAAGAGTCCTGACGCTGCTTTCGTCTCCATGGTCGTCAGCAGTTGTTCTGGGGGCACGTAATCGTACTCGACGGCATAACCGACGCGCATCATCTCCACTCGTTCCAGTGCGGGTATGCTACGCAGCATCTGTAGTTGTACATCTTCCGGCAGACTGGTATTCATGCCCTGCACATAGACCTCGCCTGTGCGCCATCCTTCAGGCTCCAAGAAGATCTGGTGCGAACTCTTACTAGCGAAACGGACAATTTTATCTTCGATCGAAGGACAATAGCGTGGGCCGATCCCTTCAATGATACCAGTGTACAGGGGCGAGCGGTGCAGATTCTGGCGGATAACTTCATGGGTATGCTCTGTGGTACGTACCAAATAGCAGGGCAATTGTGGCCTCCAACCATACAAATCTTCGTCGGTGATGGGATAAATAGGGTTGGGGCGACCACCGGGCAATTGAACGTCTTCCCGTGCCGTCACATCCTTTGAGAAGTAGAGTGGAACGCGACTGCCAGGTTGTGGCTCAGTTTTGCTGTAATCGATAGTGCGAGCATCGATACGTGGTGGTGTGCCAGTCTTGAAGCGGCGTACCTCCAGTCCCAAAGCCCGTAGCGCATCAGAGATACCCAGCGCCGGACCTTCGCCAGCGCGACCACCCGGCTGTGTTTTTTCGCCAACCACCAGACGCCCATTGATGAACGTCCCCGTAGTCAGAACGATCGATCGTGCTTGGTAATGCCAACCATTGTTGGTAACGACGCCAGTCATGACATGACGGCCATCATCCCTGGTATGGCTGAGTAAGCGGGTAATAGTAGCTTGCTTCAATTCCAGGTTCGGCTGGCTCTCCAGTACAAATTTCATTGCCAAGCGATATGCCTGCTTATCGCATTGTGCACGTAGTGCCTGAACGGCAGGACCTTTACTCGTATTGAGCATGCGAATCTGAATGAACGTACGGTCGGTATTGCGTGCTAGCTCGCCGCCTAGTGCATCGATCTCTTTGATCAGATGACCTTTAGCAGGCCCCCCCATTGATGGATTACAGGGCATCAGTGCCACACTATCCAGATTCATCGTCAACAACAGAGTTTTGCGTCCCATACGCGCGCTGGCCAGAGCTGCTTCACAGCCTGCGTGACCAGCTCCAACAACAATAACATCATACATCCCTCGTACGAGCTGTTCAGGGGAAGGATGATTGCCCTGTGTACCATTATTCATCAGATCTCCGTTTGCGGATACCCTTCCTTGTGCTTCACACGTAGTATAATGAAGGAATTTTCACTCCCACAGTATGGTATTATCCCCTAGAAAGCCCCTTGCGTCAATATTTTGTGCTTGCGTTAGTATTTTTCGTATAGGGCAAGAGCAATCTGCTTTCGCGTTGCGACGGTGCCTAATTTTAGGGAAAAAAGAGATTGACGAAAAGGCTCTAACATGATACTATCATAGCAACCACAGCCGATCTGGGGCGATGGCGGAATGGTAGACGCCGGGGACTTAAAATCCCCTGACCGCAAGGTCGTGAGGGTTCGACTCCCTCTCGCCCCACTTCCCTCTACACCAACCTCATTCAGCAGCGGATAGTATGGCTCTCCAATCATGTTGAGAAGGAAAATATATGGCTCTTAATATAGGAATTATTGGTCTGCCGCAAAGTGGTAAGACGACACTTTTTAATGCATTGACGAAGGCCAGCGTGCCCATCAGTGGCTATGCAACGAATACAGTACAGGCCAACCGTGCCATCGTGCAGGTCCCTGATGCGCGCCTCCAGCCGTTAGCGGAGATCTTCCATCCCAAAAAAGTCACGTACACGACCGTTGAGTTTGTGGATGTAGCGGGCATGGGACAGGCAACGCAGAAAGAGAAGCGCGAAGGCTTGAGCGCTGAGTTTCTGGGGCATATCCGCAATGCCGACGCACTGGCCATCGTGCTACGTACGTTCGTCAACAGCAATGTGCCGCATATTCATGACACCATTGATCCTAATCGCGACCTCGACACGCTCAACGCCGAACTGGCTCTCACCGATCTGACTTCCGTCGAGCGCCGCCTTGAGCGTACGACACGTGCCGCGAAATCGGGCGACAAGAAGTATCAGCAAGAGTTGGACGTGTTGCGCCGTTTGCAAGATGCCCTCAACGAACTCAAGCTCGTCAGTCAAATTGAGCTGTCAGCGCAAGATCATGCTGTGCTGGAAGAACTCTTCTTACTGACCCTGAAACCGCGTATGTATGTGCTCAACGTGAGCGAAGATGTACTGGGCGCAGCCAATGAGCTGCTCAGCAAGCTGAGTGCTGGCGAAAATGTCTCGCTGGATGCACTGCCCAACGAACTAAAAGGTATTGCTCAGATAATTAAGCGTGCCAGGGCTGAAGGGGCCGAGGTAGCTGTAGTGTCAGCGCGCTTGGAAGCTGAGTTAACGGAACTGCCCGCAGAGGACGCACACGAATATCTAGAGTCGTTGGGACTACCCGAACTGGGCGGTACGGATCGCGTGATCCAGGTTGGCTATCGCTTACTCAATCTGATTACCTTCCTGACCGCAGGCGAGGATGAGGTGCGCGCCTGGACTGTCACAAGGGGAGCCAAAGCACCGGAGGCTGCTGGTAAGATCCACTCGGATATCGAGCGTGGCTTTATTCGTGCCGAGGTGACACGTTTCGAGGATTTCATGGCTTGTGGCTCGTTTGCTGCTGCCGCTAAGAAGGGTTTGCAGCGTTTGGAAGGGAAGGACTATGTTGTGCAGGATGGCGATATTGCTCATTTCCGTTTTAACGTTGGCAAATAGCTAAAAATAATACTAAAGAGTGAGAGCGTGCATAATGAATATTTGCACGCTCTCACTCTTTAGTATTATCCATGCTCATTAAGTACTAAAGAAAACTGCCCCACAGTTGTCGTCGCTTCCATTCTGGACTAGTAATTTTTTCTCTACTATTTGTCCCCCAGCGCATGGCAGCTACGTCTATTATAACAATAATCAGTAGAGTGAGTATAATCTCCATTTGAATCCTCATGCTTCAGTTGATGGCCAATGCCATATGTTGTTAATCAGCGTTCAATAATTGAAGGTGTCTTGATCTTTTCTTTGTAAGTGCGTGTTAAAAGAGAAAGTATGTGCTAAGTGGAGGGATGTATCATTATACAGGGGACTGCTATACATAAACTACTTACATCATTGATAGTAACCGATAAAAGGAAGACTTTATTCCTGCTAATCGACTACTAAAATCAAGTGGTTTGTGGTTTTATTGTCTGTTCTTGGGCAAGGAGTTGCCGCTTACGCTCTATGCCCCAGCGATAACCACTGATGCTGCCATCCTGATGAATAACGCGGTGACAAGGGATGACGATGGCAACTGGATTGGTCGCACATGCCAGCGCCACCGCTCGCGCTTTGTTTCGATCGCCTAGCGCCAGGGCAACTTCGCTATAAGATCGTGTTTCGCCATAGGGAATAGCCTGTAATTCGTGCCATACACGCCACTGAAACGCCGTGGCTTGCACATCTACCGGCAGAGAGAGATGTGGTTCCTGCCCCTGCAAATGGCGTAGTAGGGTAGCTACCCACTCATGCATCTCAGTACCGTCGCACTCAATTGTGGCAGCTGGATATTCTGCATGTAAGTTTTGTGTGAGGGCATCATCGGTCTCTCCCAAACTTACGAAGCAGATGCCCTTTGCGGTTGCTGCTACAAGGAGGCGACCCAGCGGAGAAGCGACGATGCTATAGTGTATCAACATACCATGTCCGCCGCGTTGATAAGTAGTCGGTGTCATACCCAGATGCGTGGGGACGCGTTCGTAGAGACGACTGCTAGAGCTATAGCCAGCATTATGCAGCGCTGTAGTGACGGTTGTGCCTTCTTTGAGACGTGACTTGAGTTGCTGCAAGCGGCATGCTTCGGCGTATTGGTGTGGTGTGATGCTCATGATGCGTTTGAAAATGCGTTGTAGGTGATAGGGACTCATATTGACCTGTGCGCCAAGTGTTTCCAGGGTGAGTGACTCTTCGAGGTGCGTTTCGATATAGGTGCAGAGACGTTGTACGAGTGCAACGTGTGGTTCGCTTGTCGTTGTCTCGTTAGGTTGGCAACGGCGGCAGGGACGAAATCCTGCCTGTTCGGCTTCGGTGGGCAATGCGAAGAAGACTACTTGCTTGC
>VBJK01000480.1:0-3770 GCA_005879655.1 Chloroflexota bacterium
TGATGACCAGTTGCGCTCCTTCGTGCGGGCAAGCGCCGACTCTTATCATCATCAGGCCGGTTCCTGCAAGATGGGACTGGATGATATGGCTGTGGTAGATCCGCAATTACGCGTGCATGGGATTGAAGGACTCAGGATCGCCGATGCAAGTGTCATGCCTGCTGTCCCCTCCGGCAACTGCCACACAGGTATTCTGATGATCGCAGAGAAAGGCTCCGACCTGCTCAAAGAGACCTATGGCTTACATGATGCACTAGAAAGACAACTATGAAACTACAAGGGAAAAAGATTGGCATCCTGATCGAAAGCGATTTCTATGAAAAAGAGATCTTTTACTATCAACATCGCTTCCCAGAAGAAGGTCTAGAACTACACTTCCTAACCCGCCTATGGGGCCAGCCCTCCCTGACCTTTACCGGACATGAATACAAGGTTCCTTTTGAGTGTCACGAAAGCTTTGAGCACATGGACGATGACACACTCAGGAGCTTTGCAGCCATCATCGTGCCCTCGGCTATAGTGGCTGATCGACTCAGATACACCGAAGATATCAACCAGCTACCGCCAGCCACCCAGTTTCTCAAGCGAGCCTTTGCAGAGAAAAGTATTATTAAGGGCATCATCTGCCACGGTCTATGGCTGGTAGCTCCAGCACCGGAACTGGTGCGAGGCCGCAGGGTGGTCGCTCACAACAACTTGCTCGGTGACGTACGCAACATGGGTGCTATCTACACCGACCAGGACGTTGTGATTGACGATGACCTCGTAACAGCGCGCACAGGTGATCACTGCCACCTCTTCGCACGCACAATCATTGTTTCAATCCCCTCAAATAGGTAGAGAAAGGACATTAGCTCCCGTTGGCCTTATACATACCAAATCCTAATGAGGGGCCAGGGCAACCACAAGGGATTGCCCCTACAATAGTCCGAACGTGCCTCATAGGACAATCCCTTGTGGTTGCCCTGGCCTCGGCGCAAAAATCCGTGCCATACCCTGCACTAGAGAGAAAAAAGAATGACGGCTTTGACGTTTTCGCACATCGCACTATCCTGTAAAGACCCGCTGGCGACCGAGCGGTTCTATAGCACATATTTTGGTTTCCAGCGGGCACGCGTCATACCGCTGGGCACAGAGCAGATTGTCTTTATCAAGTTGGGGAATATGTACCTCGAACTTTTCCAGGCGAAGGAACAAGCAGCTATCCCGCTAGCCGGTCAGGACGGGCCATGGTACCCTGGCTGGCGTCACATCGCCTTCCAGGTAGACAACGTTAACGCCAAACTAGCCGAGCTGGGCGATGACGCCAACATCACGCTAGGCCCGCTAGACTTTGATGCCTTTATTCCCGGCTGGCGCACAGTCTGGATAGCCGATCCAGATGGCAACATCGTCGAGATCAGCCAGGGCTATACCGATCAGCAAGATCCACCACCGCTAGCTTAAAGTCTGCCAAGCATAGAGAAGAGAACATGACTGAGATGCAAGGAGAACAAATGGTGCAAACCAAGGAGACAGGTGCAAAAACGGCTGCACCCGTGTATCAAATAGAGCAGGGAAGCGCTCACCCATTGGGGGCAGTGCCAGATAAAAATGGCGTTAACTTCTCTATTCTCTCGGATCGTGCTACTGCCGTCGAACTCTTGCTGTTTGACAAGCACGACGATCATAAGCCAATCTATACGTTTCAATTAGACCCGAAAAAACACAAAACGCTCCAATTTTGGCACGTCTACGTGCGGGGCCTCAAACCCGGCATCCACTATGCCTATCGCATTGATGGTGCGCAGGATTTACACGGACGAGGAGACCACTACAACCACAATAAAGTACTGATTGATCCATACGCCAGAGGCAACACGAAGACCCTGTGGAACCGCGTCAATGCCTGTGGTCCAGATGACAACCTTACCAGCTCCATGCGCAGTGTCGTCATAGATCTAGCAGGTTACGATTGGGAAGGCGACTGTCCCTTGAACCGTTGCATGAATGAGACGATCATTTACGAAATGCACGTGCGCGGCTTTACAAAGTCACCTTCATCAGGCTGTCAAAACGCTGGCACATTCGCCGGAGTTATCGAGAAGATTCCCTACCTGCAAGAGTTAGGAGTCACCGCCGTCGAACTGCTGCCAGTCTTTGACTTTGACGAGACGGAAGTGAAACAGCTCAGCCCCATTGATGGCAAACCTCTCACCAACTACTGGGGCTATGATCCATGCAACTTCTTTGCACCTCAGAGCTTGTACTGTGTTTCCCCTGAAGTTGGCAACCATGTGACGGAGTTCCGCGATATGGTCAAAGCCTTGCATAAAGCAGGGATAGAGGTCATCCTCGACGTGGTCTTCAACCATACCAGTGAAGGCGATCACAGAGGACCTACCATCAACTTTAGAGGTATCGCCAATAGCATTTACTATATGCTATCACCGCAGGACAGACAGTACTATATGAACTACTCTGGCTGTGGTAATACCTTCAATGGCAACCATCCTGTTGCAGAGAAGTTGATTATCGATGCGCTGGAATTCTGGGTGACAGAAATGCACGTTGACGGTTTCCGCTTTGATGAGGCCGTCATTTTGTGCCGCGATCAAAATGGGCTACCTATGATCTATCCCCCCGTCATCTGGCAAATTGAATTGTCGGATGTCCTTGCGGATACCAAAGTTATTGCGGAAGCCTGGGATGCCGCCGGGCTTTATGAGGCTGGTTACTTCCCCGGTTATCGCTGGGGGGAGTGGAATGGGCGTTACCGCGACTTCATACGGCGCTTCGTCAAGGGTGATCAGGGATATATCGAAGGTAAAACGATTGTAGGCAGAGTCGCCGATGTCATTGCAGGAAGGGTATCGTATAACGATAAACATAACGAGCCTAACGGCGAAGGCAATCAGGACGGCATCAACGATAATTTGAGCTGGAATTGTGGGATTGAAGGCGAGACAGCTAATCCAGACGTTGAGGCATTACGCAAACGTCAGGTCAAGAATTTTGCGGCCATACTGCTCCTCTCCCAGGGTGTTCCCATGTTTGTGGCAGGTGATGAGGTCAGACGGACACAAAAGGGTAACAATAATGCCTACTGCCAGGATAACGAGATCAGCTGGTTCGATTGGACGCTGCTGGAAAAGAACTATGACATATTCCGCTTCTTCAAACAGATGATTGCGTTCCGTAAGAGCCATCCTACCCTGCAACGCAGCCGCTTCTTTACTGGTCAGATCAATCAACGTGGCTTACCCGACATCAGCTGGCACGGTTGCCGCTTGCATAGTCCTGGCTGGTATGACCCCAGTTCTCGCGTTCTGGCATTTACGCTGGGAAGCTTCTCAGAGCAAGAGAATAGTGTATATGATGCAGATCTCCATATCATACTCAATATGGAGTGGGAGGATCTTGACTTCGAGATCCCTGCACTTGCGGAAAGGAAATGGTACAAGGTCATAGATACCAGCCTGCCATCGCCGCTCGACATCGTAGAACCGGGCGCAGAGACACTAATCTCTGGCAATATCTGCCACGTCACAAACCACAGCGTCGTGGTTTTAATTTCTATTTCAATCCCCTCAATCGAGTTGGGAAAGGACATTGGTTCCCACCAGCTCCCCAGAGGGGAAGTATACACACCACATCCTAATGAGCCAAGTGGAAATGCACTAATGCAAAAACAAAAGAGCTGATAGGGATTGGGGGTGGCATTTGGCGAAGCCACCCTGGCGGGGTTTGGGGTGTCCCCAAATGCTTCCATTCCCCAAAACGTTTTGGGA